>JAQVRW010000411.1 GCA_028700875.1 Candidatus Zixiibacteriota bacterium
AAACCGAAAGTGCTCGTTTTCCAGCCGAACATGAAGAACTGGATACCGACCGACTATGCCCGGCTGGAACCGTTGCAGAGGAAATTCGTCCGCGCTTGGCCGGAAATTGATGTCCTCCATCCCCATGAAATCGGAAAACAGGCCTTCGATCTCTTCATTCTCTATCCGGTCAAGGAGGGGGATCGGGAAGCGTATCTGGATTCGATTCAGGTTCGCTACGGGCCCATGACCCTGATACGGTATTTCCAACCGTCGTCCTATGACCGCATGATGCATCGGCTCAACCCGCGTCACTACGGCACCTTTGAGGCCTGGGTCTATCGTCAGACGGAAAATACAGTCGGGGAGAGGTAGAGCAGCGACGGTCTATCGCTTAATGTGCTTCTCTATGAAGGAGGAGAGGCTGTTTTCGTATAGTTGGGCCGACTGCAAAAAACTATCGTTGTGCGATCCCGACAGCTTAAGAAATTCCTTCGGCTCATTGGCCGCGGCATAGATCGCTTCACCCTGCCGGTACGGCACCAGATTATCATCGGGGCTGTGTGCGATCATCACCGGGGCGGTCACGCGGGTAATCGTTTCTTTGTTGTTGTATTGATAGCGCAACAGAAGGCGGATTGGCAAAAACGGGTAATGCCGGGCGGCGATATCGCGAAGAGAAGTGAACGATGATTCCACGATCAACGCTCCCGGCCGATGTTCCGCTGCCAGCCAGGTGGCAATAGCGCCTCCCAGCGAACGGCCGAGGATGACGACCGTTTTGGGATCGATCCCTTTGGCGCCGGTCAGGTAATCCCAAGCGGCTTCAGCGTCAAGATAGATGCCTTGTTCGCTGGGACTGCCCGTACTCTTACCGTACCCGCGATAATCGAAGATAAAGACGGCCAGTCCCATCCGATGGAATTGCGCGATCGATTCCAGACGGTCGCCGATATTGCCGGCGTTGCCATGGCAGAAGAGGATTGTGGCTTTGGCGGAGTCGGCCGGGATATACCAACCATCAATACTGACGGCGTCTTTCGTCTCCAGTGTCACGTCTTCAAAGGCCAACCCGATCTGTCCGGGCGTTCCCCGCACCTGGCGGGTCGGGAAGTATAGCAGACTATCCTGGAAAAAATAGATCGCCGCTAAGACGACCACGCATATCAGCACCAGTACAACAGCGAAAAGACTCAGCATACGCACCAGCTCTGCCTTCCATCCGGCATCATAGTTTCTTAGCGACATGCCCGCGACTATTTCTCCAATCCAGGGATTCGGCCATCGACGTCATAAGATACCCTTTTCCGACCGTAATTCAAAACAAAACAGCGGGTTTTGGTTGACGGCCGATGGATGGGATGATACCTTCTCATGAGATGAGAGTCTTATGGCGGCATATCATACCGGCTATTGCCTCGGCGGTAATCATTCCGACGGCGCTCTTCGGACAGGTATCGATGCCAACCGATACCATCAAAGAGATCTGTATCACGCTTGATGACCTTCCGGTGGCCCGGGTTCATGACCCACAAATGCGGATGACAATCACCGAACGGTTGTTGAACACGCTGGACAAGTTCGGGGTTAGCGCGACCGGATTCGTGGTCGGCCATAATATCAACGAGGACGAAAACCTTCTGGCGTTGTGGCTGACGAGCGGGCACACGCTCGGCAATCACACTTTCAACCATCCCGATATTGCCGAAGTGCCCCTGACGCTATACCTGAAAGACATCGAAAAGGGGCATGACGCAATCGAGCGGCTCTTGACGGACGCCGGGCAACCGCGGCGATATTTCCGTCCTCCGCTTCTTCACTATGGCGCGACCACCGCCGTCAAAGACAGCCTTGCGGCCTATCTGGTCGGACATGGATATATTCTGGCGCATGTCACTATCGATAACGATGATTACCTCTACAATGTGCAGTATGAAAAACTGTCCGCCGGAACCGATTCGGTCAATATTCCGCGATTGGGGCAGGAATACATCGAGCACATCAAAAAGCAGATGGATGCCGCCGAAACCCTGGCCCAAAAGACCGCCGGAAGACCGGTACGGCAGATACTATTACTTCACGCCAATCGACTCAACAGCCGATTTCTCTCCGACCTTCTGGCCATGATCAAAGGGAAGGGGTATCGATTCATTACCCTCGATTCCGCCCTGGCCGACCCGATATTCCGGCAGCCTGACCCGTATATCGGCCCCAAAGGGATTTCTTTCTTGGAACGGTTGGCCTCGACTTCTTCACCCCACCAGCAAGACAGTCTCAAACCGCCCGGCCAATAGACTTTTTGAATCAATCCGGGGAGAAAGTTCTCCTCCTCTTTGCCATTCAGGGGAACCTGCAAAGCGGATTTGGGAAATACCGCGCCCATTGACGCATCGTCGGCCTATTTGTCTGGATTATATGTACTTATATAACAGAACAGAAATTATCCTCATTTGCCCCCAACGCAGCGTATAAACGCTTGGAGGATACGATTATTAGTGATTTTTTTCACAATAGTTCCTTGACTTTGCCCGGCATATGGTAGATATTCAAATCGGTCAAAACCATGTGCCCGAGGCCGGATAGAATTGAAACGGCCTGAAAGACGATTACATGATGCCTGCGGCTTTCTCGATAAAGGATAATGTGGCTATGACAAGCTTGGGCGAGTTCCGTTATCCTGTTTTCCCGAAACGCATTATCATTATCGTCGGCGGTTTCGGCAGTGGCAAAACCGAAGTGGCGGTCAATCTGGCCAAGTATTTGGTGCACATCGATAAAATCCCCCCGACCATCGTCGATCTCGATCTGGTTAATCCCTATTTCCGGTCCCGCGAAGCGGCAACGGAAATGGAAGCGATGGGGATTCGCGTCATCGCGCCTCGGGGCGGGAATTTCTATGCCGATCTGCCGATTTTGCTGCCGGAAGTAAAAGGAGCCATTGAATCCGGGCCGGGGCGGCTGATTCTCGATGTCGGCGGAGATTCCCAGGGCGCCAAGGCCTTGGGACCGCTGGCGGAGGCGTTTGGCCCCGGAAATCATGAAATGTTGATG
>JAQVRW010000412.1 GCA_028700875.1 Candidatus Zixiibacteriota bacterium
GGGAACCTCCGCGCGTCGTATGTGGTTGTATAAAGCGAGTACATACATATTCACAATCAATACAGCTACAAGGAGGACACGATGAGTCAGGTCATTCCGCAGGTGTATCCCAAGATCGAGTTTCCTCATCTGAAAGGTTTGAAGGGGATTTCCGACGCTCAGATGGAGGTCCATTTCGGACTGTATGCCGGGTATGTCACCAACACCAACAAGGTCAATGAACTTCTGGCCGAGATGACCAAAAACGGTCAGGCCGGGACGCCCCCCTGGGCGGAGTTGAATCGCCGTGCCGGGTGGGAATACAACGGCATGCGCCTGCACGAATACTATTTCGGCAACCTTCATCCGGGCGGCAAGGGGAAGCCAGGTCCCAAACTGGAAGCGGCCCTGAAGAAAAACTTCGGCGGTTTCGAGGCCTGGAAGAATGACTTTATCTTCTGCGGCACGATGCGCGGGATCGGCTGGACGATACTGTACCATGATCCGAACTCCGGGGCCACGTCCAACCATTGGATCACCGAACACGAGCAGGGGCATCCGGCCGGGTTCAAGCCGATTCTAGTGCTGGACGTGTTCGAGCATGCTTTCATGGTGGACTACAAGCCGGCCGAACGGAAGAAATATATCGAGGCGTACTTCGAGAATATCAACTGGGACGAGATTGAGAAGCGTCTCGGGTAGTTAATCCCGCATCCAGACGGGGATAGATCGATGTCGAGTTGTAGGGGCCGGGTTTCCCGGCCCTATGTGTGATTCCGATATTCCGGGCGCGCAGCCGCGCGCGCCAACGTAATAATCCGATTTTGGTTTGTCGGCCCCGTTGCTACATCGGCAGCTTTACTTTTTCCATCAACTGCCATAGATTACCGCCATGGCCGATGATGATCCGATCGTTCTGGAGGCAATCGAACGGAAGGGGAGACTGTTTCTCCTTCATTTTTCCAACGACGCCGTTTTCCGGGCCACTCCGGCGACCGTGCAACAACTGGGGTTGGTCGAAGAGATCGCCTTTTCGCCGGAAGGGTATGGCAAGCTGACGGACCTGCTCGAACGACGGTTTGCCTGGTACACGGCCGAGACGACTCTGGCGCAGAGGGCGTATTCGATCGGAGAATTCAAACGTAAGCTGAAACGCAAAGAGATTCCCGACAAGCTGATCATCGAAATCGTGGCCGATTTCAAAGAGAAAGGGCTTTTGGGGGACTATGCCTATGCCATCGCTCGAACCCGGTCGCTTCTGGAACATAACCCCGCGGGACGGGCGTTTCTGGTCTCCCGCCTGCAGAATCATCTGGTCCCCCGACCGATTGCCGAAAAGGCGGTCGGCGAGATTCTCTCCGATCTGGATGAAACCGATATCGCTCTGAAATTGTTGGAGAAACGGTCGGCGTCGTTGTCCAAATTTGACCTTGAAACGGCCCGTCGGAAAGCATATACTTACTTGGCGCGCCGGGCGATACCGTATGGCGCGGCCAAGAAGGCGTTTGAAAAACTGTTCGGCAAGTCGTAGCAAAGGTGGTTCATATCAACAGCTTAGAGATTCGTCGGTCGTTCATAGATTTCTTCGTCTCGCGCGGCCATTCCCATCAGCCGTCTTGTCCGGTAATCCCGCTGGATGACCCGACGCTGCTGTTTGTCAACGCCGGGATGAACCAGTTCAAGGATGTTTTCACCGGCAGCCGCACGGTCTCGTACTCGCGCGCGGTGACCTCCCAGAAATGTATCCGCGCCGGCGGCAAGCATAACGACCTCGAAAATGTCGGCCATACCGGCCGGCATCATACGTTTTTCGAGATGTTGGGGAATTTTTCGTTCGGCGACTATTTCAAGGAAGAAGCGATCAACTATGCCTGGGAATGGGTGACCAAGACGCTTCGGTTGCCGGCGTCCCGGCTGTATGCCACCGTTTACACCGACGACGACGAGGCGTTTGCCTTGTGGGAGAAGATCGCGCCGGAGCTGAAAAACGGCCGCATCCTGAAGTTCGGCAAGAAGGACAACTACTGGTCGATGGGGGATATTGGCCCCTGCGGGCCATGCTCGGAATTGCATTACGACATGGGCGAGCATTTGTCGAAAAACCAGCCCGATGCCTGGATAAATAACGAAAACGAGCGGTATGTCGAAATCTGGAATCTGGTTTTCATGCAGTACGATCAGACTCCCGACGGCAAGGTCGTGCCGTTGCCGCGCCCATCGGTCGACACCGGAGCGGGACTCGAACGGATCGCGGCGGCGATGCAGAAGGTCGACTCCAACTATGAGACCGACCTGTTCCGGCCGTTGACCGCGTACGTGGCCGAAATCACGGGGAAAAAATATTCATCCGGCCCTGAGGGCGTTTCGCATCGGGTGATCGCCGACCACGTCCGGGCGTTGTCGTTCGCGCTGGCCGATGGCGGCGGGTTGTCGAATGAAGGGCGGGGATATGTCCTGCGGCGGATACTACGTCGCGGCGCCCGTCACGGCCGTCTGCTGGGATACAAAGAGCCGATCATCTGCAAGCTGGTGCCGACCGTGATCGATATCATGGGCGGATATTTTACCGAATTGCGCGCCAAGCAAAATCATATCGAGGCCGTGATTCGTTCGGAGGAAGAACGTTTCGGCGAACTGTTAGACACGGGCCTGGAACTGTTCTCCAGTCTGGAAAGGAAAGTGAAATCCTCCGGTTCGAAGGTCATCCCCGGTGAGGATATTTTCAAGCTGTATGACACCTATGGTTTCCCGGTGGACATGACCGCGACCATGGCCGAGGAGGCCGGGTTAACGCTGGACATGGCCGGTTTCGACAAGGCGATGTCGGCTCAGCAGGAGCAGAGCCGGGCGGGGTCGAAATTCTCCATCGCTGGCGGTGGAATCAAAATGCTGTTTAAAGGCGGCGAAGCCATCCCACCAACCAACTTCATAAGAAACGACAAGAGGGGGCCGATTTTTGAGCTGCCAACGACCATTGTGACAAGTGAAATCGCCGTTCGAGCAAGTGCTGATGGCGTTGAAGAACCGATATTCTCGGTTGTGTTGAAAG
>JAQVRW010000413.1 GCA_028700875.1 Candidatus Zixiibacteriota bacterium
ATTCCCGGCAGAAATCGTGTTGGGCGATATCCCCCATGACGGCACGGTCGACAACAGCGCGACGCCTTTCCTGGTGGAAATTCCGGCGGAATATGCCGGGCGGACGGATTCTTTCTATCTGGACCTGACCTGGAATGACGGCGCCGGGCATGACCGGTTATCCTTCGCCCTAACCGTCGGACAGGTTCCAATCCTGCTGGTCGATGATGATGCGGGTGGTAACCGGGAGAAATACTATACCGAATACTTGAACCAACAACGCATTCCCTATCGACTCTGGACCAGCCCCCCGGCCCCGACCGCCGTCGATCTGGCCTTGTTCGACATCGTGATCTGGTACACCGGTGATTATCGCACTACGCCCCTCGACCTGACCAAGGTCGCGGCCATGGAAGGATACCTGGACGGCGGCGGACAGTTGTTGCTGACGGGTCAGGGAATAGCGGCGCAGTTGTCCGGATTGGACCCGGTGTTTTTGAGCGATTACCTAAAGGCGCAGTACTTGTCCACCAAGAATATACCGGTTATGGCTTCGATGCCGGGGGCGACGTTGTTCACTCCGGCGGACACGGCGGCAATCGCCGGGTACGGCGGGGCGGGAAACCAAACCAGGGAAGATCAAATCACGGCGGTCAACGGCGGCATCCCGGAACTGCAATACCTTGGGGATTCCGGACTGGGTTGCATCTCCTGGTGGGACAGCTATAAGCTGGTTTTCATGTCGTTCGGTTTCGAGGCGATGGTCAACGGGGATTCGCGCTGGGTGTATCGCGACACGGTGTATGAACGGATTCTCAGCCAATTCCAGTGCCCGCGTCCCTCGAACCCGATGACCGTATCCGTCACGCCAGGGGAGGCCATGAATCTGGTCGACCATTTCCCGACGATTGCATGGACCTATGGCGATGGCCTGCCGCATCCGCAACAGATGTATCAGGTTCAAGTGGGCACGGACAATGATTGGGATGTCGCGGAGATGTGGGCTTCCGGGCCGGTGACCAGTTCCGATACGGCGAGCCCGTATGCGGGCGCGCCGTTGGTCGACGGGCAGGAGTATTTCATCAGGGTGCAGGTATTCGACGGCGCCGTCTGGTCGAATTGGCACTACCGGCAGATGCGGATGAACAGCCGTCCGGGACAACCATCCAATTTGAATCCGGATAACCTGACGAGCATCCCCAACGACGCCCTGAACCTGACCCATGACTGCGTCTATGACCCTGATGGGGATTTGGTGACGTACGCTTATGAGGTTTATGATGACCCCGAGATGACGCAGCTGGCGGTTACGGCGTCCGATATTCCCGCCGGGATAGGAACGACGGTGCTCTGGCGGATACCGGGGTCTTTAACAGCGGGCGAGGATTACTACTGGCGGGTTTGCGCCGACGATAAGTATGAGCGGAGCGACTGGAGCGCCTTGGCATCATTTACGGTGACCGGTGACTTCATGTGCGGCGACGCCAACGGCGATGGCAAGATCAATGTCGGCGATGCGGTCTTTATCATCAGCTATATTTTCCGGTCCGGCCCGCCGCCGGAACCGTTCTCGGCAGGAGACGCCAACGGCGACAGCAAGATCAACATCGGTGATGCGGTATATATCGTAACTTACGTCTTCCGGGGCGGCCCGGCCCCGGTGTGCCCCTGAAGAATTGTCATCGCCTCCGATTATCGACCGCCGGTCGGACCTCTCGCGGGTCCGATCGGCGGTTCTTGTTTCCGTTATCTCTATAGTCATAAAAAACTCGGCGAGGAGAATACCGACCCCGCCGAGTGTGTGTTCCATCAATGGCCCGTTGATTGAATTGTCTATAGGGAATCGGAGCTTTATTTCTCCTCAATAAACACTATGAGTCGAACACCCAATAGTTCGAAAGCCGTATCGATCTTCCCATGAACTTTTACTCTTGCGCCGACCTTAGGCAAAACTTTGTCGGTTATCACCGGGATTTCGCCGGATCCATCGTCAACGATAAAATATTGGGCGACGAGAACCGACACGGCCTGTTTTACCGTACCGGAAATGGTCAGATCTTTCTCGGCGTATTCCCACGGGTTCTCCAGAATCTTTCCGATATCGGTTGGACTATTCTGCGCAAACAAATACCACGCGGTCCCCGCAATGATCACGATTACGGCAACGGAAATGAGGCTCTTTGCCAACACTACGGCGCCCTCCTAAGTAGTTTGAACTTCCTCCTCCGGCAACACCACCTTTACTTTCAAATCCGGGACGGGGAAGCACTTCACATCGGCCTCTTTATACTCTTCGGGTATTTCTCCGAGTTTCCATCCGGCGCCGGTCATTTCGCAGTAGTAATACCGCTTCTGCTCATGCCGGGCATAGAACCCGGGCAAACCTTCGACCCCGGCAACTCCCAGGGCGGCGTGACCGGGCAGGATCAATAGCGCGACGTCATAACCCATGCTCTTGAGCAAGGCGGCGCCAAGAATCGAATAGTCTTCACAGTCGCCCTCCCCATCCGCCAACGATTCAACGGGGTAACGCGGGTATTCACCTTCTTCAGTCTGATACTTTATTGCCCCCTGAACAAAGGCCAGTATGAACTCAACCTCCCCCATCGTGCCATAGACGAGGTCTTTCCGCAATATCTCCCGGGATACCAGACGGACTTCGCCGGAAATTCCGTTACCGACGTACTCATCAGCCCAAGTCGAGTAATCCAGCAGCCGTTCTTTGCTCTTGAATGAATCGTATACCCAGCGCCGGATAACCAGCCTGACCTCGTATGGTTTTCCCTTGAACTCCCATCGAAAGTCTCTGACAATATCCTCCGCTATTTCCGGCCCGGAGGGGAGATCGGGAATCACCGCTTTACCCGGAGCGGGTTCCCGCGCCAGTCTTTTCAGATTCACTTCAATGCCGGCGGCGTTCACGGCCGAAACGATCAGGATGGGGAGGAGATAAGAAAGCGCCAGAGTCGACGGCACCACGCGAAACCATATGAAATCCACCAGAAGACAAAGGGCGATGATTATGGCGGTCAGCGCACACGACCATC
>JAQVRW010000414.1 GCA_028700875.1 Candidatus Zixiibacteriota bacterium
GATTTCCCGGTCGCTGCCGGCCACGGCAATGACCCCGTGGGAGTTGATGGAGCGGACGTGATCGCCGGATAGACCGGCGATGACGCTGTCCACCTTGATCCCGGCCATCAGCTCGGCATCGGATACCGCCTTGGCGATCGCCCGCACAGTCTTTTCCAGATCGACCACCACCCCCCGGCGCAATCCTTCCGAGGGAACCATCCCGAGGCCGATCAACCGGGGCGGTTCATCGGTTTCGCCGATCTCGGCGATAATGGCGGCAATCTTGGTGGTGCCTATGTCAAGTCCGGTTAGAATCCGCGTCTGTGCCATTCTTGTCCTTTTTGCGAGCTTTAATGACCACGTCGTCGAAAGCCAAATTATAGACAGCGCCGTCGCTCCAGTCGTCACGCGTGGAGACGGCGTATAATTTCATCATCTGTTCGGCGAAACCGCCGCTGACCGCCAAAAAGCGGCTGGTGTTGCTGGTCAAATAAACCGTCAGGTAGGTGTGATCCGAAAAATCCACTTCCGCGATCTGCCGGTAGAATCCCGGCAGGTTCAGACGGGTGCTGTCCAGGCCGGCGATGACACCCACGATCCGAAAATCGAGAGGGGTGTCGAACAACCGCCGCACTTTCAAACCGGTCAATATCGGCAGGTCGACCTGCCCCCAGGCGGTATCGTAGGGGATCAGCCGCCCTTTGCGGTCGATACCATACAGTTCCCCCCCGTCGACCAGGGCCACCGGTTCGAAGCGGTTGACCTCGGCCGTGATGGTCCCCGACCAGTCGAAGTGCAGGGCGACATTGCCGATCTCGTCCTGCATCATGGCGTCGCTGAGCATCCGCTTCTTGTCGATCTCGAACAGGTTGTCTTCGAGCAAAAGCCGGCCGCGCAGCACGGAATCGAGCCGCTCGGCATGCGGTCCGGTGACAGCCGTCCGCCGCACGGCCATCAAAGGCGAGACATGGGCGAAGATCACCGCTCCCACCAGAAGCAGCGCCGTCAACAACAGCAGCCAGTATCCCTTGCGCACGCCCAGAAACATTATTCTTCCAACCTCTTGATCAATTTGGTGTTGATGCGGAAGATGTCGCCGGCGCCCATCGTGATGATAACATCGCCGGGCCGGGCCATCTCCGCCGCCAGTTCAATCGCGTTTTCCTTCGGGCCGATATAGCGCATGTTCTTGTATCCGATAGACGCCGCATACACGGCGATCATCTCTGCCGTGATGCCCGGCAGCGGTTTTTCCCGTGCCGGATAGATGTCCGCCACCAGCGCCTTATCGGCCAGATGCAAGGCCTCGGCGAACTGGCGGTAAAAATCGCGCGTCCGGGTGAAGAGATGCGGCTGGAAGATCGCGATCGTCCGGCCTTTTTGCCCCAGGCGCGAATCCTTGATACCGGACAACGTGGCGGCCACCTCGCTGGGATGATGGGCATAATCATCCACCACGGTTATCCCCTTGACCTCGGCCATGATCTGGAACCGTCGCCCGACGCCACGGAACTGCCGCAAGCCCTCTTCGATGGCCGTCATGGGGATTTCGATTTCCAATGCCGTCGCCGCCGCCGCCAGGGCATTGGCGATGTTGTACCGTCCGGGGATATGCAGCGTGATGTTCCCCATCGCCTGACCCTTGACGATCAGCCGGAAACGGGAACCCAAATCGGTGTATTCGATCTCGTCGGCGCGCACGTCGGCGGTAGACCCGAACCCGAAGGTCACCACGGGCCGCTTGATATGATGGCGGATGCGAGCGACGTTGGCGTCCTCTTCGGGAATGACCACCGAACCATAGAACGGCACCCGGCTGATATATTCGGCGAACGCCTGCAGCAGGTCATCCAGGTCGCGATAGATGTCGAGGTGATCCTCCTCAATGTTGGTGATCACCGCGATGGACGGAAACATCTTCAGAAACGACCGGTCGAATTCATCGGCCTCGGCAATCATAATCTCGCCTTTGCCCAGCTGCCCGCCGGATTCCAGTTCAATTGCCCGGCCGCCGATCAGAAGCGTCGGGTCCAGACCGGCGGTCATGGCGATCTTGCCGAGCATGGCCGTTGTCGTGGTCTTGCCGTGGCAACCGGCGATCCCGATGGAGAATTTCAGGCGCATCAGTTCGCCCAGCATCTCCGCCCGCTTGATGATGGGAATTCCCCGGCCGACCGCTTCGATAACCTCCGGATTGGACTCGTTCACGGCCGAGGAGATGACCACCAGGTCGGCACCCTCCACCTGACCGCCGACATGGCTGCTGTACACGGTGATGCCGGTCGCTTCGAGTTGCTCGGTCACTTCCGTCGGATTGTTGTCGGAGCCGGTGACATGATACCCGAGGTTGTGCAGAATCTTGGCCATCCCGGACATACCGGCGCCGCCGATGCCGATGAAGTGCAAATTTTTGTATTTCGAAAAGATCATGTTTGCACGCGTAAAATCCTTAATGGGTACCGTGGTTGAGGTTGTCACTCATCACTCCTTTGTGTCCGGCCAGGTGCATGATCTCGCGGGCGATCTCCGCCGCCGCTTCGGGTCGTCCCATTCCCCGCGCGGCGTTTCGCATACCTTCCAGGCGGTCGGAGCGAACCAGGGCGACCGCCTTTTCCAGCACGTTGATCCGATCCAGCTCGGCGTCGGCGACCATCTCGGCCGCTCCGGCCGCAACCACTTCGGCGGCGTTATGCGTCTGATGATCCGCGGCGGCGTAAGGATACGGCACCAGGATCATGGGGACGCCGCAGGCGGTCAGTTCGGCGATGGTCAACGCGCCGGCGCGGGCCACCGCCAGATCGGCGGCGGCATAGACATCCTCCATCGAATTTGAAAACGGGAAAAGGGATACGGCAAAATCCTTTTTGTCCAGCCTTGCGGCCACGTCCGTGTAATCCCTTTTCCCGCATTGCCACAGCAATTGAATCTTGTCATCCAGACATTCCAGGCCCTTCAACACCGCCCGGTTGATGCGTTGCGCCCCCTGCGAGCCGCCCAGGATCAGAATGGTCTTGCGCTCCGGGGACAGACCGAATTTTTTCA
>JAQVRW010000415.1 GCA_028700875.1 Candidatus Zixiibacteriota bacterium
GACGCTCTTCCGATCTAATCGCAGATAATTCGATACAGTTCTGACGACCATTATGTTCTCGTAAGCTGTATTACAATATATCCTTTATGGTAGACGCGCTTCCTCCACCGGTTAAAACCGGTGGTCTCCGCGCTGTTTTCCTATGAATAAAACGGAGAAGTTTCTTGCGCTTGACATGATCGTTGAGAAACTCTACCGACACCCGGAGTGTTCACCAAGTTTGAAATCCCGGTTAAATACGTCAATTGACCGAGTTCAGGAGTCCAGACAAACGACGAATGGCGACAATGACTCAATATCCCGGGATCAGAAAGACCTTCCACAGACTGTGAGGTCAATCTATGGAAAACAGATTGAGTTTCTGTATTTCTTGGCAGTGGAGATTGCGAATGATATTGTGGAGGGACGTGATTCAACCTTGTTCCGCAAAGCCTCGCGGTGTTCGCCGACGGCCAAACGCACCAGGAAATCCGGAAGATCCCGAACCTGTAAGGAGCAGCCATCAAGATCTGCAGCAAACAGGGTCACCGACGTCGCCGGCCAGTTTAAGAGGATCAGTGGCGTTCGGGTGTAACTACATTCAAACCGTACCTTTTTTTCAGGTTTAGTGATCATTCAAAATCGTTATATAGATTGGTGTCATATACAGTATCATTCACAAAAGGTGTGCGGCATGGAGTATCATATTACGAAAATCGTCGGCTATGTGGTAGACGCTTCTTCCGAAAAGGAGGCGGAACAGATTGTTCGTGAAAACGAGTTGGAAAACCCGTTAGCATACTTTTCGAAACTGGTGCCATTCCAATTCGAAGATGCGGTGCGGGCATTCGACCGATCCCAAATTGTGCATGTCGGGGACACCATCAAACTCCCGAACGAATACCCATATTGGGGGAGATATGCCGAAGTCACGGCCGTCACCGAGATCGATGACGACGAAACGGCGCTCGAATTTGTCTGCCGGAAAGAGATTTATGAGACAACGCCGTTATCGGGAAGCATTTACAGAAGCATGGTAAAATTGTGCATGGAATAGCGGGAGTGGTCGGTGGGTTCAATCTCTAATTTTTTCGAATACCGGGCGAACATCGCCCGCAAACAGATGTGTGTAAGGCAGGAATCTTCTGCATAAGTAGAGGTAGTTCACCGTACCCATCCGGTAAACACCGCCTTTTCAATGTTCGTCGAGTTTGATACCCAGAATCCACATCGGATCAGAATCGTTGATCCGATGATTAGATCGTGTTGATCGAACTGATCGAACGGACCGTAGAATCGTATTTGCCAGACGTTTCCGTCCGTATCTTTGATATAATCGCCGGTACTATCAGCAACTGTAATTTCGCGTTGCTGGGCGATTCCTGTATAAACAATCAGTCCTACTAAGCAAAAAGCAAATATAACCATTAAAACACATGTGTTTGCAAGTACGACAGATTCTTTCGTAGATTCATCCATATTTTATCTTCGCGGGGTTGAAGGGGCGGAGCGGGAAGACCCCCTGCGACAGCGGGGGGATGAAAGCGGAGCCCCTTCCAGATTGTCATAACAATTATATAGGTATACATCCTATATAGATATGGTTCGCTACACCACTGAACGCGAGATCCTCACTACCCAGACAATCTTCCTCTACCGGGAACTCGTGGTGAACGGAACGTATCTCATCGAGTATGCACCGCGTGACCCCGAACGGGGGCTGAATCCCTATAAGATCAACGGCCACATGCTCAACGCGACAACGGTCATCGGAGGTTGACATGCGAATGTATGTTTGGTATATCAACTCAGCGGCATACGAGTATGGGGGAGTCTGTACCGTGATCGCTGAATCGCTGGAAGAAGCACAAGCCATGGCGATGCAGGCTATCTACGCAGACTCGATCGACGATATCAAAAAAGACCCAGATATCTATGAATTTCCCTGCGTTCTCGTATACGGAGAGTGATGTTCATGGAGTTTATTAAAAACTTTATTCGCCAGATGATCTTTATTGGTCAATTGATACTGGCCCTCTTGGCCTTTCTTTTTGTCCTCTTTACCCTGTTCAGTTTCGGGATCTCATTGATTTGTGGTGGTGATATCAACGGATCATCGAACGCTGAACACGAAACGATTGTAAAATCCGTCACAATCAAAGATAAACTCGAAATCGACAATTGGTGGTTCGTCTACACGACCGACCGTGAGATCCTCACTACCCAGACAATCTTCCTCTACCGGGAACTCGTGGTGAACGGAACGTATCTCATCGAATATGAACCGCGTGACCCCGAACGAGGGTTGAATCCCTATAAGATCGACGGCCACGTGCTCAATGCGACGACGGTCATCGGAGGTTGATCATGGTTAGATACAAACCCCTTGCCAATCTGGATTATCACCACATCCAGCCGCTATCAATCATTCGGCCGGTGCAACAGAGCGGAGACCTGCACTACCGAGTGACCCGGGAGCGGCGAAAGACACGGCACGTCTGGAAACCACAGCGACCGATACGGTGTATGCGTGTTGATATTGTCATCACGATTGGTCCTGCACCCGCACCGGAACCCACCACCGTATATACGCCATACGGCCCGGTTACCATCGATTCGACCCCCCGATCACCCACGGAAGAGATCCTCCATCTGGCACCACTTGTGGCAATCGCATGTGCATTTCAACGACCGAGAACGGGCGGCGGCCTACGACACACAATCTGGTGCTGGCTCAACAACCTCGTGGGCAATGCCCGATAAGCGGCCGTCGGAAACCCCCACTCTTTTTTGGGCACTATGTTTATCTCTTGCGACTGACAATCCGTAATACATGGTGCCAAACCAGTTTTTGTACAACGTGTTCATCGCCATCCCGGTCGAGAAACAGAACCAGGCGATGTTTGAAAAGGGATATCAGTATCGGGAAGACCTGACCGAACTCCTGGTCGACCAGGGCGGGAACTGGATCGGGTCAGGGTTCGGCTGTTTTGGCGACACCGTCGCTCATCAGGCGTTCGACATCCAGATTGCGTATCCCGAT
>JAQVRW010000416.1 GCA_028700875.1 Candidatus Zixiibacteriota bacterium
ATAGAAGTGATAGTCGACCGGAGATTGTACGTCCGGTCCATCGGCGGAGCGACATGGTATCCCTTTTTGTACGGTATCTTGTACCCCAGGTTTTCCTCGTCATCCGGGGCGTTCCATTCGGCTTCCATGGAGTCGATGAAATAGAAAGCCCGGTCCGGTCCCTGGAAGAAATTGACCTTGTCGAACACATAGAATTCGAATTCCGGTCCCATGATGGCCGTGGTTCCGGGGAGCATCCGGGAAAGGTACTTTTCGGCATCGGCGGCCACCCGGCGCGGGTTGCGGGAATAGGGGGTAATGTCCTTGCCGACATCGTATATATCGCAGACGAACGAAATGGTGGGAGTATCATAAAACGGATCCCAAAAGACGCTCTCGGGATCGGGTATGGCGATCATATCCCCCCGTTCAATGGAGGAAAAGCCGGGCATCGAGGAGCCATCAACTCCGACGCCATTGACAAATAGTTTTTGGGTCAAATGAGCAATGGGCAGGGTAATATGATGCCAATTTCCCGGGAGATTGCAGAATTTGAGGTCTATATATTCGGCGTGGCGTTCCCGAGCAAATTTTTTTAGGTGTTCCAGATCCACGATGTTCTCCTTTCACGAGACGCCTCTGGTTATAGCGCCGACAAGGTAATACGATCCTGACGAGAAAGCAAGTATTTACCTTCCTTTGGATTGCGGGGACCGTGCGGATGAGCGTCTCCCGCCAGGCGGTCTTCCGGCGGAAAAATGCGACGACCGGGCGCCCACCATATGGTTGACAAACGGCCAGAATTAGGTATATTATTGATAATAGGGTTCTTACATTTCATGATGGTCTGACCATGAGTTTTTGCTCTATGTCCTCAATGCTTTCCATGAACATCTTCCCCGTATCGGAGGCGTGATGAGCTTTTTCCGTTTTGTTATGTGCATTTTGCTGGTCGTTATGGCCGCCTCGCCGGCGTTCGCGGACGAAGAAATGGTTTATGGCCCCAACCTGCTCCGCGGTAATCCTGCCGTTTCCCGATACTTGGAAAACGATCGAGGCATCCCCCGGTACGTCGAGGGGCAACTTTCCGTTCAGCCGGCGGCCAAAGGCAGTGAAATCACCGCGGCCATGGCCTATTTCGAGGCCAATCGCGGGGCGTATAAAATGGCCCAACCGGCCGAGGAATTAACCGTCAGCCGGGTATCACAGGATGACCTGGGGATGACCCATGTCCGGCTGCGGCAGATATATCGCGATATTCCGGTGATCGGGGCGGAATTGATCGTACATTTCACTCCCGCCGGGGAACTGAAAACCGTCAATGGCGCCTATCATCCTGATATCAACCTGGACGTGACTCCTTCAGTCGACGCCGCCCATGCATCGGAGGCGGCCGACATCGATTTGCGTTCCTTCTTCGGCGCCGGGACCCCGCAGACCCCGGAGTTGGTCGTTTTCCCCTGGGAAGGAAAGTATTTCCTGGCCTGGCGTACGTTCCTGATATCCGATACGCCGATGGGTCGGTGGGAGTATTTTATCGACGCCAAAACAGGCCAGGTCATTTATAAGGCCAATCGCATCATGAACGCCAATGATATCGGTACCGGTTATGGGGTTATGGGCACGGCCCGCGACCATATCGATACCGATTACAACGGAAGCCTCTACCAGATGATCGACAAAACCCGCCGGGCCGCCAACAACCCCCACGGGCACAACGGACAGATGCCGTCCGGTAACGACATCCGCACGAACATAACCACGACTTCCCTTCCCGGCACCTTGGCCACCGACGCCGACAACGTCTGGGATGTTACCGCGACGCAGCGGCCGGCCGTAGACGGCCAAGTCTATACGGGACTCGTTTATGACTGGTGGCTGACCCAATTCAACCGTAACGGTTACAACGGCAGCGGGGCATCGATGCTGACGGTTGTCAATTATAGCGCTGAGGGTGACAACAATGCCTATTGGGACGGGTCGAGGATCGTGATCTGGAGTTGGTCGTCCGGATGGCGGTCGCTGGCCGGTTGCCCCGATGTCATCGCGCATGAGTGGGGCCACGCGGTCACGGAAAACTGCTCCAATTTGATCTATGAAAAGGAACCGGGAGCGCTGAACGAATCATTCTCGGATATGATGGGCGCGGCGTTCGAATGGGCGTATCCCGACTATGACACGCCCGACTGGGCTATGGGCGAAAACGGCCGGACAACAGGGGTTCCGTTCCGCTCCATGTCCGAACCCCATACGTACTCCGATCCGGATTATTACGGGACGACCGACCCGTACTGGGTCGACGTCGTCGGCTGCTCCCCCTCCTATTACAACGATTATTGCGGCGTCCATACCAACAGCGGCGTCGGAAACAAATGGTTCTTTCTGCTTTCCGACGGCGGCACGCACCACAGCGTCACTGTCACGGGAATCGGCCCGGCCGACGCCATCAAGATCGCCTATCGGGCCAACGCCGAATACTGGACTTCCAGTACGGATTACCACGAGGCAGCTCTGGCCACAATTTCCGCCGCCAACGACCTCGATCCGACCGGGGCTTGGGCGAATCAGGTTTATCTGGCTTGGAACGCCGTGGGCGTTTCCACTCCCGGCGCGGATTTGGTATTCTCATATCCCGACGGCATTCCCACGTCCCTGACCCCGGCGGTGGCGAAGACGATCGAAGTCGTCATAACCGGAACGCTCGGCGGGACCCTCGTCGCCGGCAGCCCCACGATTTACTATTCCCTGAATGGCGGCGCGTATTCTTCGTCGGCAATGACCCAATTGACCACCATCCGGTACCGCGCGACCCTTCCCGCCGCGGAATGTCTCGATCGTTATGATTTCTATTTCAGCGCCGACGAGGCGACCACCGGGACGCACTTCGACGGCGATTCGGCGGCCGCGTATTTCGCTATGGCTGCAGAGAATACGACCACTATCTTAACGGACAACTTTAATACGGACAAGGGTTGGACTGTTTCCGGTGACGCGACCGCCGGGACATGGCAACGCGGTATTCCCGCCGGC
>JAQVRW010000050.1 GCA_028700875.1 Candidatus Zixiibacteriota bacterium
CCATAAAAAGTTTTACTCCGCCGGCAACATGATCATCACGGTCGGCACCAACCTGGACGCCGACAGCATGATGACGATGATCAGGAAGGCGTTCGGCGACATGCCGAGAGTCAAATTCGATGTCGAACCGGCGATGCCCGGCCCGGCGTTGGCCGGGGTCAAGACGGCTCATCAGGACCTGGAAAAAGAGCAGATCTATATCTATCTGGGCAATCCCCTGCCGGCGGTGACCGATTCGAATGTGGCGGCGATTCGGGTTGCGGCCGAAGTGCTTTCCACCCGCTTGCAGTTGAACCTTCGGGAGAAGCAGGGGTTGGCCTATTCGGTTGGCGCGGGGGCCAGTTTCGACCGCGATTTCGGATGGTTTATCTGCACGATGGGCACCGGTGCGGCCAATTTCGGGCGCGCCCGCGATGGTATCCTGGCCGAAATCGAAAAGCTGAAAACCGAAGGTCCTACCGGCGAAGAGCTGGAAACCGCCCAAAACAGCATCTGGGGTACCTCGTTGACCCGCCGCCTGTCGCGTATCAACCAGGCGTACTACATGGGCATAGGCGAATACCTGGGGATCGGGTACGACTATGAAGACCGTCAGATTCCGCAGATTCGGACGGTGACGGCGGAGCAGGTGCGGGATGCGGCAATGAAGTATTTCGACACGGTCAATTATGTATTAGCAACCGCCGGGAAATCCTGAGTCGTCGGCAAGGGAGAACCCCCGCCGCACATAAAGCCGTCCGGGCCGATCATAGCTGCAAATCATACCCCGGAGGATGCTTTCCTCCGGGGTTATTATTGACGAGCAACATGCGTGGATTTCTTACGCCCGACAGTATATCCTCCGTATGGATATCCAGAATCCGGTATTCCCGGACGGATTGTGGCGGACCTACTTCCCGGTTGACTTGGGGGTTGGATTGTGGCATACTACCGCCTTGGAGAAAAACTATATGCCGGATTTGTATATCATAGAGTTCAAGGGGCACCGGCGGGGGTACTATCTCAATACGTATCACCACGATCTCAACCCCGGGGAGCATGTTATCGTCGAGGCGGAACGGGGCGAGGACATGGGGTATCTGTCCAAGGCCGTACCGGATGATTTCCATCTGGAGATGGAAGACAAACCATTGCCGATTCTCCGCCCGGCCACTCAGGCCGACCTGGATATCCGAGCCTCCAACGCCGAAGCGGAAAAGGCATCGGTGAAGCGATGCGAACAACTGGTGGCCAAACACGGCCTGCCGATGAAACTGATAGATGCCGAGTATCAGCATGACCGCAACAAGCTGACCTTTTATTTCGTCTCGGAACAACGAGTGGATTTCCGGGCGCTGGTTCGCGACCTGGCGGCTATCTACCGAACCCGTATCGAGTTGCGGCAAATAGGGGTGCGCGATGCCGCTCGTCGGATCGGCGGGTTCGGCGTCTGCGGCCTGACCCAGTGTTGTGTCGTGCATCTGTGGAATTTCGAGCCGATTTCGACCCAGTTCGCCCGCGAGCAAAATCTGTCGCTCAATCCCTCCAAGATCTCCGGTAATTGCGGTCGGTTGCTTTGCTGTTTGAATTACGAAAAGGAGCATTATCGCGAGGCGCTGTCCAAGTTCCCGCCCCAGGGTGAGAAATATATCACCGAGAAGGGGGAAGGGACGATCGATATGGTCAACGTGTTCTGCAATTTTATGGTCGTGGCTCATCCCGACGGAGAGATGGAAAAGGTGACGTTGACCGATATTAAAAAGCAGGAACGTCAAAACCAATCATTTTTCAAGAATTGGCGCACCAAGAAAGAGACAGAAGAAAATGACCGTGTTGAATAGATTCTTCGTGACCACCCCGATTTATTATGTCAACGACAAACCGCATATCGGCCATGCCTACACGTCGATCGCGGCCGACTTCCTGGCGAGGTTTCATCGCCTGGCCGGGCGGGATTCATTTTTCCTGACCGGCACCGATGAGCACGGGACCAAGATCGCCGAAACGGCCGCCGCGGCGGGGAAGACGCCGCAGGCGCTGTGCGATGAGGTCGTGGAGCAATATCGGGGCACCTGGCGCACGCTGGGGTTGTCCAACGACTATTTTGTCCGCACGACCGATGCCCGTCACGTCGCCGCGGTGCAGAAGCTGCTGACGGTGCTCAATGGGGCCACAGCCCCCAATGGTCGCGAAGCGGTCTATGCCGGGGTCTACGAGGGGTTGTATTGCACCGGGTGCGAGAAGTTTATCACGGAAAGCGACCTGGTGGACGGGATGTGCCCGGACCATAAAATGCCGCCGACGCCGCTGAAGGAGAAGAACTACTTCTTCCGCCTGCAGCCATACCTGGCGATTCTCAAAGAGATGGTCGAGAAAAACGAGCTGGTGATCCTGCCCGATGAGCGCCGTCGCGAGGTGCTGGGGCTGCTGACCACCGGCCTGCCCGATTTCTCCATCTCGCGCGAATCGGAAAAATGGGGCATACCGCTTCCGTTCGATCCGACACAAACCGCCTATGTCTGGATTGATGCGCTGCCCAACTATATCTCGGCCATAGGGTACGGCGATGATCCCCAGCAGTTCGACCGTTGGTGGAACAAGGCCGAAGTCGTCCATCTGATGGCCAAGGACATCCTCAAGTTTCATACGATCTACTGGCCGGCGATGCTCATGGCCGCGGGCCTGAAACTCCCCGACCGGATCTTCATCCACGGCTTTTTCACCATCAACGGCGAAAAGATGGGCAAGTCGCTGGGGAACATGATCGACCCTCGCAAGATGGCCGAAATCTACGGCGCCGACGCCACCCGGTATCTGCTATTGAACCAGTATCCTTTCGGGGTGGATGGAGATGTCAAGGAGAGGGAATTCGCCACGAAGTATAATTCCGATCTGGCCAATGACCTCGGAAACCTGGTCTCCCGCGTGGCCAAGATGATGATTCAGTATTGCGACGGCGTCATCCCCGCTCCGCGCGCCGATGTCCCTGGGCAAAATGAAGTGATGGAGATGGCGGTCGATCTGCCCGACGCGGTTTATAACCACGTCTGCAACTTTCGGATCACCGAAGCTATCGCCGGGGCGATGAATCTGGTGCGGGCGACCAACAAATTCATAGAAGATGCCGCGCCGTGGAAACTGGCCAAGAATGGCCAGCAGGAAACGGTGGGCGGCGTGTTATACACCGCCGGGGAACTGCTACGTATCGCGTCCATTCTCCTGTACCCGATCATGCCGGAGAAGGTGCGCGAGATTCGGTCGGTATTTGGTCTAGAGGACAAAAACCTGACGTTGGATTCCGCCCGGACCTGGTTCAATCTGCCGCATGGCAACCGAGTGACGCTGAAAGAGTCCATTTTCCCGCGTCTGGATGCGAAGGCGATCCCGATGCTGGTCCCGCCGAAGGCTGAACCGGTAACAGTCGACCTGGTGAGCTTCGATGATTTCGGCCGGGTTTCCCTGCGGGTGGCGCGGGTGATCGCCGCCGAACGGGTGCCGAAGGCCGACAAGCTGTTGAAGTTGCAGATCGACCTCGGCGACGAGAAACGGCAGATCATCGCGGGGATCGCCCAGCAATATGCTCCGGAGGAGATGATCGGCAAAAGTATCATCGTGGTGGCCAACCTGCAGCCGGCGACGATCAGAGGGATCGAGTCGCGCGGGATGCTTCTGGCGGCCAAAAACGGAGGGACGCTGCGGCTGTTGACGGTCGACGGCGATATTCCTCCCGGAGCATCGATCGGATAAGCCGGTCAATCCAGCGGATGATTGATACCCATTGCCATATCGATTTTCCCGATTTCGATAGTGACCGCGAAGGGGTGATCGCGGAAGCCCGTCGAAATGGGGTGGACCGGCTGATCAATATCGGCGCGGATATACCATCGAGCCGGCGGTCGTTGGAATTGGCCAAGACGAACGACAATATCTACTGCACGGTGGGAGTGCATCCGCACGACAGCAAGACCCTGACCCCGGCTTTCCTGAAGGAAATGGAAACGATGACCACCTCGCGTAAGGTGGTCGGTATCGGCGAGATCGGTTTGGATTATTACCGTAACCTGTCGCCGCACGATATTCAAAAGAATGCGTTTGTCCAACAACTTGATCTCGCCGTTACGTTGCATTTGCCGGTGGTCATCCACGTCCGCGAGGCGATGGATGATGCCTTGCAGATCATGAAGGGATATACCGGACGGTTGAGGGGAGTGTTTCATTGTTTTCCGGGGACGACCGAACAGGCGCTTCGGCTGGCGGAGATGGGGTTTCTGATTTCGGTCAACGGCGTTTTGACCTACAAGAATTCGCGGATGGCCAAGGTGGCGCAGGAGGTGGAATTGGAGACGATCCTGCTGGAGACCGACTCCCCCTATCTCACCCCCGACCCGTATCGAGGCAAGCGGAACGAACCGGCCCATGTCAGCATCGTCTGCCGGAAGCTGGCGGAACTGCGGCGGGTCGATACGGCCGAAATCGACAAGATTACCACGCGCAACGCCGAGAAGTTGTTCAAACTGGTGGAGATATTCGGGCAGTGATCCGGGCCAAGAAATCATTGGGACAGCATTTCCTGTCCGACCCGATCGTCGCGTCGCAGATTATCGAGGCGTTGACGTTGCGGTCGGGTGAGACAGTGCTGGAAATAGGGCCCGGCCATGGGGCGTTGACGCATCCGTTAGTCAATACCGGCGCAAACGTGGTCGCGGTGGAACTGGATCGAGTGCTGGCTCCGGAACTGGCCCGGACTTTCGAGAAACAAAAGAACTTTCGCGTGGTCGAAGCCGATATTCTGACCATCGACCCGGCCGCTCTCGGTTTGGATCGATTCGTTCTGCTGGGGAATTTACCCTATAATATCACGACGCCGGTTATCGACTGGATGCTGAAATACCATCCGGTGATCGACCGGGCGGTGTTGATGATGCAGAAAGAGGTGGCCGAACGGATCGCCTCGCCGCCGGGACGGCGGGCACGGTCAACCATATCGGTGATCACCTCGCTGTACTATGACTGCCGGACGGCGTGCGACGTTCCCCCGCGGTCGTTCACGCCGCCGCCGAAAGTGGATTCCGCCGTGGTGCTGTTCACCCGCCACGACCGCACCTATGCCATCGACAATCTCCCGCGTTTTGAGAAGATGGTCCGGTTATGTTTTGCCGGAAAGCGCAAAAGCCTGCTGAATAATCTCAATTCGGCGTATCCCATACAACGGGAAGAGCTGGTCGAGGTCGTGACCCGATTATTCGGCTCCAGCACCATCCGGGCCGAACAGATGACCCTGGATGATTTCATCCGCCTGGCGGGGGAAATTTTCAGCCGGGTGTAGCGGCGGCCGTGGGGCCGATTTGAATATATATGAATAGACTGAATCGCGAAAAAGCCATCATCGTGCCGCCTGGCGTCGAGTCAGAGCGGCTGGATCGCTATCTGACGGCGCTGTCCGAACTGGAGCTGTCGCGATCGCAGATCCAACGGTTGATCGACGACGGCCTGGTGCTGGTGGATGGACAGGCGGAAACCAAGAACCATCGCCTGCGGGGCGGAGAAAAAATTGTCATCACCATTCCGCCGCCGGAAGAGCCGAATGTGGCGCCCGAGAACATTCCGCTGAATATCGTCTATGAAGATGAATATCTGGCCGTGATCGACAAGCCGTATGGACTCGTGGTTCATCCGGCCCCCGGCAATCCGGAACATACGCTGGTCAACGCGCTGTTGTATCATCTCAAGCAGGTCGCGCCGGACGAAACCGGCCTTCGGCCGGGGATCATCCATCGGCTGGACAAGAACACTTCCGGCCTGTTGATGGTGGCCAAGGATGAAGTCACGGCCCGGAAACTGCGGGAGCAGCTGGCGGCTCGGGAAGTGACGAAGATTTACCGGGCGGTGGTTTGCGGCCATATGCCGGAGGCGGAAGGGACGATCGACCTTCCGGTGGGGCGGTCGCTGAGAGACCGCACGAAGATGACCGTCACCAAACTGCATTCGCGCGAGGCGATCACCCGCTACACGGTGATTACATCGTACCGGTTGCTGGAACTGGTGGACGTGCAACTGGTGACGGGCCGGACACATCAGATTCGCGTCCATTTCACCCACCTGAACCACCCGGTATTCGGCGATCCCGAATACGGTGGGCGGCTCCGATGGCTGAGAGGGATCGATCCCGCGCGGCGGAACGAAGCTCGAAAACTACTCGATCTGATCGACCGCCAGGCGCTTCATGCCCGAAGCTTGACGTTCGTTCATCCCGCCACCGGCCGGGAAATGACCTTTACCAGTGAACTCCCCGACGATATGAAACGACTGGTGGATTATCTCGACGCCACGGAGAAATAAGGGGAGCGGGGGCGCTTATCCGATTTTCTGCAACACGGGAATAAACCGCCACGACTGAGGGGCGTTGGAAAAAGGCACGCCGGTGTCGAAAGCCCCGAAGAGATCAACGATCTTGAACCGTCCCGACAATTTCACCAATGCTTTGAAAGTCTGAAACGAACAGCGCCGGTATCTATCCGGGAATTCATACCGGGTGACTCCCTGCGGAGTCGTCACGGTGAACGACACGACGATATCATCCACCTCGGTCAACGGATCGTATTGCTGATTGTCGCCGCCCCAGTTGGTTTCGACCGTAATATCCCCTCTGGTGATCTTCCAGCTCTTCTCGACGATGGTCGTTTCATCGCTGTAGAAATCGCGGGGATGGGCGGTCTCGACCACGAGTATGCCCCGGTCGACCAACAGGTCGGCGGCGCAGTTGAAATGATCGAGGATGTCCTGGTTGCTTTCCAGTTGGGCAAATGATGCCAGCAGGATATAGGCCAGATCGTATTTCTTGCCCGATCGGAACGAGCGCATGTCGCCCTGGAAGATTTCCGCTTGAAGCTGTTGCCCGGCGATCACCTGACGGGCATAGGCGGCCATCTGCGGTTCGAGATCGAGGCCGTTGGCAACCAGTCGCCGCCGAGCCATCTCGCGCGTATGATACGCCGGGCCGCAGGCCAGTTCCAGCGCGGAAGCAAGTTTCCGGCCCAGATGTTTCTGGGCGACCTCGCAGAGGAAATCGACCTCGGAGGCGACATCGCGGAAGCTGAAGGCGATATCATAGATTTCCGGCAGGGTGTAGGTTTCCCGGATTCCGGGGCTGCGGATGATTTTGACGTTGTCGTTATCCATCGGTTTACTATTGAGACCGTTTAGCGCCATTGAGAAAATGCCCGGCCGATGTGGACATCGGCCGGGAGCAAAGCGGTTATTTCTTCGACGCCGACCTAATCGGTCACCGGTTCGGTCAACTCGATAGTCGTCACCTTCCCGAACTCATCGAGCGGTTTCTCGAAACCAGTCGGGTTGCCGACGATGACGAACGAGAGATTCTCCGGCTTGAGATAGGTTTGCGCCACCCGCAGGATGTCCTCTTTGGTGATCTTGCGGACGTTATCGAGATACTTCTGGAGAAGATCGGGGGGGCGGTTGTCGAATTCCAGCGACATCAACTGGCCGACGATCTGCGGTGCGGTGGCGAAGTTGAAGATGTACCGGTTGATGTAGCTGTCTTTGGCCGCGTTCAGCTCTTCATCGCCGACCATCTCGGTGCGGATGCGGTTGACCTCATCGACCATCAACCGGATCGCTTTGTGGGCGGTGGACAGCTTGGTCTGGCAGTCGGCGTTGAACGTCCCCAGATCGCGGCCGTCGGCCCTGAAACTGCTGCCGGCATGATAGGCCAGCCCCTCGTCGGAGCGCACCTTGCTGGTGATCCGGGATGTGAACGATCCGCCGCCAAGAATATAGTTCATGATTTCGACGGCGTACCGGTCGGGGTTGTCCCGATCGATGCCGAGATGGCCGAAGCGGATATTGGCCTGGTTGATGTCCTTGATTACTTCATACACGCCCGGTTTGGGGGTGTTGTCCACTTTGGGGACTTCGGGCAGGACGATGTCCTTCTTCTGCCAGTCGCCGAAATATTTATTCAGCAGGGCTTTGATCTCGACCGGATCGAAGTCGCCGGTGATGCCGAACATCAGGTTGTTGGGGGCGAAGAAAGCATCATAGTAGGCGACCAGATCCGCCCGGGTGACCGGTTTGATATGGCTCCATTCGAGGATGCGGCCGGAGGGGTGATCGCCGTAGAGCAGATGGTTGAATTCTCGTCCTGTTATGCCGCCGGGGTTATCGTTGCGCCGACGGATGTCGGTTCTCCGCTCTTCCTTGGCCAGCTCCAGTTTGTCTTCCGGGAAGGCCGGGTTGCGCAGCACGTCGGCCAGCAACCGGAACCCCAGGTCCATGTCCCTGGACATGACATCCAGCGTGGCGCGGGCGTTGTCATCCCCCGGTCTGATTTCCAGCATGCCGCCGATCGACTCCAGGATGGTGTTGAGCGAATCGACCGGCATGGTGGTGCTGCCGCCGGACCGCATCACGTTCACGGCCAGGTCGGGCACGGCCATCCGATCCAGGGGGACATAGGCGCCGCCGCAGTGAATCATGACGGTGACGGCGATAATCGGCAAGCGGTGATCCGGCATGGTGTAGACGATGATGCCGTTGTCGAGCGTCTCCCGCTGAACTTCCTTGCCCACCTCCGGGACCGACCAGTTGATATCGGGACCCTTGAGTTTGGCCGTCATTTGTGATCCCTTGGAGACCGGGGCCGCGGCGACGGAGGCCGCCAGAGTCAGGATGATTATGGATACAAGCAGTTTTTTCATGGTATGCGTCTCCCTCACATGCCGGGCCGGCCGCCTGGTCCCCCGGGGCCTCCGGGGCGGCCGGGGCCGCCGGCGGGTTTGGCGCCGGTGTTGACCAGGGTGGCGATGGTTCGGTTGGATTTGGTGAAATACTTGTTGGCTACGCGCATGATATCCTCGGGGGTGACCCGTTTGTATTCGTCGCGGTAATCGATCAGGTAGTGCCAGTCGCCGGCCATGGCTTCCATGTCGCCGATTCGGAAAGCCATGCCGATGGAGGAGGTAAGGTTGCGCACGAAGTCGGCGTCGTACTGAGCGCGGACTCTCTCGATCTCCCAGGGCTGCACCGGTTCGGTTTTCAAGCGGTCGATTTCCGCCAGGGTCGCATCAATTACTTCCTCCACCGAATGCTGACCCATGGGGGTGATGTTACTGGTGAACAATTCGGGGTACCGGGAGAAGGAAACCCCGGCCGAAGCCCGGCCCAGTTTCTTCTCCATGATGTTCTTGTACAGACGGGAGGTCCGTCCCTTGGATAAAATATCGGAAAGGACGTCCAGCGCGGCGACGTCGGGATGCCCGATTTGGGGCATATGCCAGCCGATCATGGCCGACGGTTTGGCATCGTACTCCACCTCCACCCGTCGTTCTCCCTGCTGAGGAGCATCGTCGGTGAAGACCTGCCTCGGGGCGGGACGGGCCGGAATGGCCCCGAAATATTTCTCGCAGAGGGTGAAGACTTCCTCTGGTTTGACGTCACCGACGACCACGGCGATGGCGTTGGAGGGATGGTAATAGGTATGGAAATATTCTTCCATATCCTGAAGCCTGTAGTTTTCGATATCGGTGGCCCAACCGACCACGCTCCAATGGTAGGGGGAAGCCCACATGGCCGTGGCGCCGAGAGCCTCGCTTAAGAACCGGTTCGGCTGGTTTTCGGTGGTCAGGCGGCGTTCCTCGCGGATGACATCGCGTTCGGAATAGAATTCGCGGAAGACCAGATTGGCCATCCGGTCCGCTTCCATGAAGGCCCACAGTTCGAGCCGGTTGGCCGGAAGCGACAGATAATACTGGGTGCCGCCATTGCCGGTGGAGGCGTTCAACCCGTTGCCGCCGTTCTTCAGGTAGGTTTCCCAGAGTTCATCCTTGATGATATACTTGGCCTGTTCCGCCTGCACGGCGGCGATTTCCGCCCGCAGGGCTTTGACCCGATCTTCGCTGCCGCCGCGAAGCAGGTTGCGGAATATCCCCTTTTCCATTTCGAGCAAAGCGCCCAGCGAGTCGATTTTCTTCATGAGCGGCACTTCGGCTTCATAATTTGACGTGCCGAAAATCTTGGTCCCTTTGAACAGCATATGCTCCAGGAAATGGGAAATCCCCGTGATGCCGTTGTGTTCGTCCACGGCCCCCACCCGAAAGCGGATGTAAGTGGAGATCACCGGCGCGATATGGTTTTCCACGACCAGGATTCTCATGCCGTTGGAGAGGGTTTTCTCTTTGACGTCGAGTTGAACCTCGCCTGCGGCCAGGGCCGTTTCGGCCATAATGAGCAGGCCGAGGGCGAGAAGGTAGATGAGTCTCTTCACACTTTCCTCCTTAACATGGGCATACCAAATGTCCATCGGGGGAATATATCATCCGGCCGGGCCGGGTGGAAGAACAAATGTGACGGCTGTTACAATCGCAGGCGATCCGGGAGAGAGCAAAATGTCCGTTTCGGGAAAATGGAAGGGGGGAATTTGGGGTTCGGGCAGGTCTTGATCCGCCGCAGGCGGATGACCTGCCCGTGGTTCGTTATTTGATCGTCGGGTCACACCGCCGCTTCGCGTCGGCAAGACCCGACGAAACCCTGATTACGGATAAAATGGATGGGGTGATTTTATAGGGCGGCGAAGTGTTCAACTTGACATTGCCGCTCAACCGGGGTAACTTGCCGCTGATTATGGAAAAGGGAAAGAAACTCGATTACGCGGCGGCCGGAGTCAGTCTCAAGGCGGCCGATCAGGTAGTGGAAAAGATCAAGACCCAGGCGCGATCAACGTTCAACGCCAACGTCTTATCCGACATCGGTCTCTTCGGAGGGTTATTTCGGGTTCCCACCGGCGAATTCAAGGAACCGGTTCTGGTCGCTTCCACCGACAGTGTCGGCACGAAGGTAAAACTGGGGTTCATGTCCGGCATTCATAATACGGTCGGGCAGGATATCGTCAATCATTGTGTCAACGATATCCTGGTCCAGGGGGCCAGGCCGTTATTCTTTCTGGATTATGTCGGGATCGGCAAGCTGATTCCGGAGGTCATGGCCGACATAGTCGCCGGGCTGGCCAAAGCCTGCCGGGAAAACGGCGCCGCCCTTCTGGGAGGGGAGACGGCGGAACTGCCCGGTTTCTACAAGGAAGGGGAATACGACCTGGTCGGGACGATCGTCGGGATCGTCGAACGGGAGAAGATCATCAATGGTTCCGCCATCGCGGCCGGGGACGTCGTGATCGGCCTGCCCTCGGTCGGATTGCATACCAACGGGTATTCACTGGCGCGGAAGATCTGTTTCGACCTGGCCGGGTTATCGTTCCACGACCGGGTGGACGATATCGGAAATGAAATCGGGCTGGAATTGATGACCGTTCATAAAAGTTACCTGAATCCGGTTTCGGCTCTTCTATCCGAGATGCAGCCATCGGGGATGGCTCATATCACCGGCAGCGGCATCCCTGGCAATTTGATACGAATTATCCCTCAGAAGTTCAAAGCGGTCATCCGTCGCGGCAGTTGGCCGGGCCTCCCGATTTTCGATTTTCTTCAGAAAACCGGCTCGGTGGCCGACACCGATATGTATGACGCCTTCAATATGGGTATCGGGTATATCATCGTCGTCCGGTCCGATTCGGCCGGACGGGCAATCGAAATCCTGGCCGCACATGGCCAGCCCGGTTACAAAATCGGCATTATCGAAACGGGCGCCCGGGCGGTTGAGATTATCTGACCGTAGCGACGATTGTCGCCCAAGCGTTCCCTTTTATTGCGTATAAACATATATGTTTTTATTGTGCATTCTCGATGGATTCGGCCTGCGGGGAGTCAAAGAAGGCAACGCCATCCTGGCGTCGCGCCACCCCAATATCATCAATCTATATAAAAATTGGCCCAACCGGGCGATCGAGGCTTCCGGTCTGGCGGTCGGTTTGCCCCCTGGGCAAATGGGGAATTCCGAGGTCGGCCATCTCAATTTTGGGGCCGGACGGGTCGTCTATCAGGAAATCACGCGGATCGACGTGGCCATTCAGGACGGATCGTTCTTCCGGAATCCGGCTTTGTATGGCTCGATGAAGAAAGCGGTGGAGGCCAACGCCGCTATCCATCTGTTCGGGCTGGTGTCCGACGGTTGCGTCCACAGCTCTCTGGTTCACCTCGAAGCCTTGATCAAAATGGCGGCCGACCT
>JAQVRW010000051.1 GCA_028700875.1 Candidatus Zixiibacteriota bacterium
GATACATGGAATGTGTTGCATTTTGAAACAGGCCCCAAAGGGCATGGGATTTGTCCGCGATGAGAACCGGCAGCATATATGATACCCGCGCCGTCGTACCGGCATCTTCCCTGTTGATTATCAGCGTCGATATCGATTTGTGTCGGCGGTTGTCGGAGATCCTGCCCGGAATCGGCTACTCTGTCTTCGATATCGGCGGCAGTGAAACCGGAGGGAATTATGGCCTGATTCTGGCGGACTCGAAATCGACGGGTGGTTCATTCCAAGAATTCATGGTCGTCTGCCGTCGCCGTCATCCCGAAGCGGAGATTATCGTCATCGCCGACCCGGCGGATGTGCCCTCGGCCTGCGAAGCGGTCCTGATGGGAGCGCTGGACTTTATCATTGCCCCGTTTACATCTGAGGAAATTCAAACCCGGATGCAAAAGGCATCGATCTGGATCGCCATGCGCAATGAAGCCGAGGGACTTCGGCGGCGGGTGGCGCTGGACTATGGATTCGACAATTTCATCGGCGTATCAGAGGCAGTGGAGAACATCCGCCACCGGGCGATGCGAGCGGTCGAGGTCGAGTCCCCCCTCATGATAGCGGGCGAACACGGTTCCGGCCGGGAGCTTCTGGCCAGAATCATCCATCACCATTCCCGCCGCCGCAACGAAGCGATTCGAGTTTGCGATGGCGCAGATGACGATGCTTCCTTTGACGGCCTCGATGCCGGAACGGTAATAATCAGAAATATCGAATCGTTGTCCGAAAGCGGTCAGGACGGGCTTTTGGAAAAGCTCGAGCGACAGCATGATTTTCGCCTGATCGCTTTGGCCTCGCTGAAATTCGAGACGGCGGTCGAATCAGGGCGATTCAATCGGGTATTGTGGGAGAGTCTGCGCGCCCTGACGATCGATATCCCGCCGTTGCGTTCTCGTCTCGAAGATGTTCCGGCGCTGGTCGGGTATTTCCTCAGGCGAATCGGCGATGACTCCGGCCGGCCGGTTTTATCGGTTACACCGGAAGCGATGAGGCTGATGGCCCGACGTCGTTGGCCCGGAAATGTCGGCGAGTTGGAAAACACGTTGAAAACGGCGGCGGCATTAACCGTCGCCGACATGATCGAACCGGATCATCTTATCATCGTAACTCCCGATGACGATGCCACCGAGCCGGTATCGGACTCCTCTTCTCCCCGTTCGCTGGAGCAGTTGGAGCGGGTGCAGATCCTGCGGTCGCTGGAGGGAAACGGCTGGAATTATTCGCAGACCGCCCAGGAACTGGGTATCGGACGCACCACGCTCTGGCGAAAGATCAAGAAGTATAATCTCCGGCAGGCGGCGACGGCATGACCACGACAGGATCGACTATAGCGCGTCTGCCCAAGCCCCGGCGCGGCATAGTCCGGACGGCATCGCTCATGGCGAAAGCCTGGAGTGACGACGGCCGGCTTATCGGAAAACGGCGAATCGACAGCCTGTTCGGGCGTCTAATGCACCGCCTGGAACCTCTCTATCCGATCGACAGGGCCTCGCTGGCGCTGTATGACGCCTCGTCGCGGCGGTTTCAGGTGATTCATGTCAAGGACGATCGCGGCCCGATGATGGGAATGGCGCTGTCGATCGCCACGGAAGATTCCATGCTATACCAGGTTTTTTGCCAGGGGTTTCCGGTCGTGGACAATACGCCGGAACAGATGCCGGCCAGTCCCATCGAACGAAAACTCTTGATGTCGCCGTCGACCCGGTCGATCCTGATGATTCCGTTGATTCTCAATGATCTCGAGATGGGCGTGCTCAATTTGTCGGCTGACAAGGAAAACGCCTTCCATCCTTACTTCGACGGCGTCGGGACGATCATCGTGGATCGTTTCGTGCGGTTGTTGGGTCCGGCTCTGGTGCCGGAGGAAATAACCATCCGCTAGCTGCCCGCTTCGTTCCGGGCATTTACCCGTTTTTTGATCGACCGAATATCCCGCTTGTGATCATCGAAGGTGCTGTTGAAGACATGCCGCCCGGAGCCATCGGCGACAAAATACAGATACTTGGTCCTCTCGGGGTACAGCGCGGCCATGATGGCCGTCATGCCGGGGGAACAAATAGGGGTCGGCGGGAGGCCCGGATGCAGATACGTGTTGTACGGCGATGGGAATTTGTAGTCGCGATACAGCAGTTTTCGGGACAGCCCGCCCATGCCATAGATGACCGTCGGGTCGGCCTGCAGGCGCATGCCGATCTTGTAGCGGTTTTGATACACCGAAGCGATGCGCGGGAACTCATCCGGCTCTTTTCCTTCCCGCTGGATGATCGAGGCCATGGTCAACAGGTTGTGCTTGTTGTATCCCAGAGAATCGGCCCGCGCCAGAAGCGGCGGCGTCAGGCGGTCGTTGAGCTGTCTCACCATGACGGAGATCGCCTCGGTGGCCGGAAGGCCCCAGCGGAGCAGGTAGGTTTCCGGATAGAGATACCCCTCGGCAAAACCGGCCCCGACGCCCAGAGACGACAGGAACTGCCGGTCCTGGGTCAGGCTGTCGAAGATTTTCTGATCGACGCCGCACTTATCGTACAGCAGTTTGGCGATTTGCCGCAGATTATACCCCTCGGGGACAGTGACGGTGGCGATGACGATATCCCCGCGCCAGAGTTTATTCAGGATACCGTAGTTGGACACCTGCCCGGAGAAATCATAGCGGCCGGGAATAATCCGTGTATCCAGCTCGGCCATCGTCCCGACTTTGGTGAACAGCCAGGGGAAACCAACCAGGCCTTTGTCGCGCAGTTTGTCGACTACTTTGGTGAACGTGTCGCCGGTGTCGACGATGACCGAGGTGGGAGGAATGGTTGTTCCGGAAAACAACCACCACGCGGACACTCCGCCGATCACCAAGATCACCAGGGCGGTGATGGCGGCGATTTTTGACAGCAGCTTAATCACGTTCCCGTCGTCTTTCCAGCATGCGCACCAGCCACGACACCGGGTACAACAGAACATAAATCAGCGACCAAGCCAGATAATGCAGGCCGGCCCATAGACCGGGCCGCAGCCGGGCGGGGGCTTGACGCGTCGAGGATGTGGCGTCGCGGGGCGGCATCGCCGATTTACTCTCCTGTCCCATCGGTATTATACGTCCGGCGGCGGTCGAGAAACGACTGCAAGAAGATGGCCGCCGCGATACGGTCGATCCGTTCCTTGTTTCCCTTGATCTTCTTGCCGAGTTCATGCAGAACCGCTTCGGCCTCCTGTGAACTGTATCGCTCATCCTCAAAATAGATCGGCAGACCGGTCGCGGTTTCCAGCTTGCGGGCGAATTTGTGAACTGCCTCGCCGATTTCCGAGGACCTGCCGGAAAGGTGCGTCGGCATCCCCAGCACGATGCCGGTGGGGTGATGTTCGGCCACCGCCGCCAGTACCTTTTTCAGGGCGTCGTTCATGCCGGTGACGAGCAACGTCCCGATCGGGGCGGCGATCGTACCGCTGGGGTCCGACAGGGCCAGACCGACCCGTCGTCGGCCGAGGTCGATGCCTATGAAGCGCGTTTCTTCCATGGTGGGAAGCTACGGAAAACATAGGGGCGTGTCAACTGGTCGATCCCCACCCCTAAAGGGGTCGGCCACCCGACGAAAATGCCTTGCGTCGATGGATTGATTGCGATAGGTTTGGAATGCATCAATCATATCGAACGGAACGGGGCCCGGCAAGTTTGAACGCGGGAGGTTGAAACCATGATATCTGTGACGGGACATCGGGCTTTTCATTTCTGCTTTTCTTTCTTGATCATTCTGTCTGCGGCGGCGTACGGTGAATCGGACCCGGAAGAAATTTTCCAGTTTACGCGGACACAATCCGGACTGTCTTTGCATAAGGAAATGTTCATGCTGCCGGTCACGATCTCCAACGAGTATGACGGCGACCGGACCGAGGCGGTCTTCCAGATCAGCGCCAAGCACCGCATCTTCGGCACGAAGTTCTATTTCGCCTATACCCAGGTTTCCTTCTGGCAGGCCTATGACAGCGATAATTCCGCTCCGTTTCGGGAGACGAATTATAACCCGGAGATGTTCTACCGCTCGGATCGGTTCAACTGGCTTTCCGGACGGCTCGGCGCCGATATCGGGTTCGAGCATGAATCGAACGGCCAGATACCACCGGTTTCGCGAAGCTGGAATCTGCTCTATGCCGCCCCGTATTATTACAATTCCAACCTGCTCGTCTATCTGAAGCTCCGCTACCGGATCCCGGAAGATGAAAAGGAATATCCGGGAGCGTACGAAGGCGACGACAACCCCGATATCACCGATTATCTGGGGTATAGCGACCTCAAGATATTTTATATATTCCCCTGGAATCACTGCATACACGTCATGGTCCGGGGCAACTTGAACACGGGCAAAGGCGGCGTGGTTCTGAGTTACAGCTGGCCGCTGCCCAAGAGCAATTTCAGCTTCTTTTGCATACGGGTATCGCACGGGTACGGTGAAAGCCTGGTGGATTATAACCGGGAATTGACCCGTGTCGGTTTCGGCATCATGTTTGCAAGATGATCGTATGACGCCGGACCGCCCCGCTCCGCCCGTGGCGGATCCTCGTCTGCCGCGAGAGATGACGATGTATCGATGCTTCTCAGGCATACCATTTGAACCCACCGGTTGGGTGGGGTACGAATCCTCCGATTTACCGCTCAAACGCCATGGTTTTTCGCTGTAGCCGCATACCCCCCTTCCGTTTGCCGGGAAATGGGTTTGCTTTGTTATTTTTATGGTTTTCGCGAGGCGAAGATCCCACAGCAAGCTATGGGTTACCGGTTTCATCGTTTTTGCCCATTCAAATACCCGCCAGGTCACACGCCGGCGACATGGTCGGGTCCGCAAAGATTGTTTGTCGGGTTTCTCGTCCCACCCTTCGGTCGGGACTCGGAACACCGACCTACATGACTGGATATATGCCCTCAGGGGTATGGCGGGCTGGTGGAGACGTCGAATCACCATCATTCTTCTACTGATTTGCGGCCGAAAAACGGGAATTTTTCGTTGGAATTGAATGGCGACGTTGAGGTTGCAAGGAAATGGTTTCGGTTTGTCATTTTTGATGTTTTTGCCCTTCCGTCGTCTCGCCGTGTCACCCTGAGCGAAGCGAAGGGTCTCAGTCTTCGCAACTCCGAGATGCTTCGCTCCGCTCAGCATGACAGATTGACGCCCATAAATCATTGCAGGCGATTCGGACGATTCCAGACCGGCACAATTACCCAGACGTATAGAACCTGATGATTTCATCTACTAACGGGGACGGATTCGTAATCACCATCATTGTAGTAGTAAAATGGCGATAGATTGGGGGCATGAGGAACGTGAAGAATACCCACCGCCCGCCGCGATGGGCGGGGCACCCCGGCAACCGTGCCGAAAAACGTCTTGCGCCAACGCGGTGACGGTATTAGATTTATCCTACATCATACAAAAAAGGGCAAGACCGAAGGCGCTATAGATTCGAAGATCAGTATTGACGATTATATAGCCGGATGGAAGATCGGGCCTTTCTATCCTCCGGCAAATGGACATGACGGATCAATCGGCGAGTGGACCAAGTTCCAAGGGGCGTTGAAAGCGAGCGGCAATCTGCCTCAACAAAGCTGAAGTGGGCCGCCAGTCCAACATGGGTCGAGTGGAGGTAAAATGAAGAAGCTCAAGACCGTGGTTTTCCAAGGAGTCATGCTCATAATCTTAGTAAGCAGCTGCAGTACAGAAGAAACTGCCCCCACCATTATTGGTAAGTGGAAAACCGTCATAGTTGAAGGCAAGCCGGTCACAGGTGAATTTTCTTACTGGGAGTTTTTCAATACCGGAATGGTAGAGATTGTAAAATGGGATAACGGCCGCATTGAGATGTCTATGACTGCCAAATGGGGGCAGGCCAACAGAGGTGACAGCGCATTTCTTATCGTTGAAGCTGCTGGCAGACAAATGGAATTTCCAATGTTTCTCTATGCTGACTCCCTGATAACAATTGACCCAAGCAGGATAGACCGGTCATACAAGGGGAGAACTGTTTGGCAACGGATCGAGTCATCAACGCCAAAGACGACGAATAATGAACCGGCTCAAGCAGGCAGACCGACTGACGAGCAGATCACTACGGCAGTTCACAAAGCACTTACTCAGAATGTACCTGGACCTTTGGTACGATACGCAACTGGCGGCAAGAAAGCTCGGATTGCCGAACTGCGAATCAATGCCCAAGGGAAACCTCAAGCGGAACGCAATACAACCTACTGGCCAGTCAAGATATTCTCAAAGGGTTCATGCGAAGTACTTTTCGGCGGCAGGAAATCTTTTGAAGGTGAGATCGAGTATTTCGTCTATCAGGATCCATATGGCGAGTGGAAAGCAGAATATAGGGGATTGTAACCATCACGTAAAGTATCGAGATTGACCACGTGGTGAAGGACGGCTGTCCTACCATTCATGATGGGCCACCCGTCTTACCGAAAACGCCCGTCGTCTCACGATGGAGGCACTTGTGACAAAGAAACACAAGCCATTCCCGGAAGGTTCAGTTTGCAAGCCGTGTTGGGAGCTGCGGTACTGCCCCTATGGGCCAATAGTTGAGTTCTTCCCGCTTTACGACGGAACTTCGGATCTCAGCGCAATCGAGAAAAGGTATGGCGAGGTTTTGTCGAATTTTGCGCGTGGCGGGTTAAAAACTGAACAAGACATCTGGAATGGGATCCAATTGGTCATGCATCTGAATCCGCGTAACTGGAGGGAACTGCAACAATATGACCCCAGAGAAGTAAGTTGTCGTATCTGGGGCCATATTTGCCCAGTCTTTCTATCGCAAAGCCGTGCAACCGAGACGAAGGTACCAAGGCGAGAGGGTCGTTACATCCCCCGCGAAGTGATGTTGAAAGTCGTACGGCGGGACGGCCAGGTATGTCAAGAGTGTAATTTGTACGTGAGAGATGATGAAGTGGAGTTCGATCACATCATTCCCTTTGCCCTCGGCGGACCTACTTCTGTTGAAAACCTCCGGTTGTTGTGCAGTGCTTGCAACCGGAAGAAGTCCAAATCAATTGAAGACTTGCTCTCTGATCTGTGACGTCGAACCGCGGCAGATGTGGATCCGCCGTAGGCGGACCGCCCACAAAGCGCGATTAGTGGGGCAAATCCCATCGTTTTAGCTGCAAAAACTTCTCGAAATCGACACTTCCCGCGCCGATAAACACGTATATAGCTCAAAAGGCATCGCGGTCGCCGCCGTACCGACACGGCGGCACATGGAGGTAACCTATGCGTAGACTATATTTTACCGCAATACTGGCAATCATCCTGATGGCTATCCCGGCCCAGTTCTGCCGGGCCGAGGTAACGGTCGGCGCCACCATCGGCGATGAGGGAGTCAAAGAATTCCATATGGCCGTCGGCAAGCATTATAACTATCCGGAAAACCAGGTTGTCGTCGTCAGGCAGAAGAATATCCCGGAGGATGAACTTCCGGTGGTCTTCTTTTTAGCCCGACGAGCACAGGTTTCCCCGATGACCGTCGTGAAGCTCCGCCAGGGCGGGCAATCATGGTGGGATATTTCGCTTCATTACGGCCTGTCGCCGGATATCTTTTTCGTTCCCGTCCATGGCGACCCAGGGCCGCCCTATGGCCGCGCCTATGGATACTACAAGGACAAAGACAAGCATCATTGGAAAACCGTCCGGCTCGAGGACGACGACATCATCAACCTGGTCAACCTGCGGTTCCTCTCGGACCGGTACAAACACTCTCCCGATGATATCATTCGCCTGCGGGCCGGGGGGGGTGATTTCGTAAAGATCCACGGCGAGGTAAAGCGCGGCAAGGACCATGGTAAGGACAAAGGCAAGTCATCGTCGGGTGATCAGGGCGGGTCCAAGGATAAAGACAAGGACAAAGGAAAAGATCACAAGAAGTAGGATGACGCGACGGAATAACTTATCCCACCCCAAGGGGTGGGGCACCCCGGCCGGTTGGGGCAAAATAAGACTCCCTTGCGGTAATCGAAGGATGGACTTAAATTTACTCTGCATCATATGATCAGCAAAAGAACGGTTGAAAACGAGCAGGAACCCGTCCGCCCGTGATATGTAACTGCCGGTCTTGTAGGATTACTATATGTCACTTACGAAGGAATTGAAGAATCCTTCAAGCCCAATTAGGGAATTTATTCAAGGTCAATTTCCGTTAACCCGCGGATTCGTTTGGAAAACAAATAGGCTTCTTCCTCGTATGAAAACGCTACTGCCATCAGGGGAAGTTGCATACTCCACTATTGGAATGGCATTCGATTATAGGCTTCGCTATTATTTCAGGGCTACGCCCATAAACTCGTTGGTTGCTTGGCAAGGCGCAGAAAAGGTCGTTAAATCCATGCATTATTCTCAGGACTGGGTTGCTGGATTGTTTAAGGACCTATCGACGATTATCGATCATATAAAGCCTACGAACCGAAGATTGGGCCAAAAGCACGAAGAGCGTCTCGCACGACTTTGCTATATACTTGCGTGTTTTGAGCAAGAATATCGGGCCGGACCGTTCTTCGATTCACCACTCGCTCTCATACCAAGAGACGCAACTACTGAAAACGTATTACAGTCCGTACCTGATGCCGCGGCAAAAGACCTTGTCCGACTTTCCCATCTTGCTTATCGGCGCTGGAAACAGCGATTGGGGGGTCCTACCTTTATGAATCCTACTTTTGCAGGCTCCGACGTAATCGGAGGTGCAGATGCCGACCTTATAGCCGATCATTGCCTTTGGGAGGTAAAGACTACCGTTGATCCGAGGATTTGTAGATTTTGGCTTTACCAGCTTATCGGTTATGTACTGCTCGATTTTTTGGACAGATATAAATTGCATGAAGTCGGCATCTATTTTTCCAGGCAAGGTGAATTTTTAAGATGGCCCATAAAAGAGTTGATGGCCCACCTATCTATTCCCGGTACCAAGCGAATAAATTTGCGTGCTTTGAGAAGAGATTTTGAGGATGTCTGTATCGAATCAAGCCCGCTTTTTACGGGCGGTCTGGCCGCGGCGGGGCCATATCTGCGCCCCTTTAGCCCAAGTAGGAGATGATTCTTGTGCATCTCTACTCTGCGCGGAGGGCCTGCACCGGGTCGACCCGCGCCGCCCGCGCGGCAGGATAGTACCCCGCCGCCAGACTGACCACGATGCCGATTCCCAACGCCGTCAGTACCAGCCATAAGGGTAAAGCAAACAATTCGATCTCCCCGAAACCATCCTTGACCATGAGCGTTTTGGCGACCGCCGAGGCGGCCCGCGTGATGAGCCATCCGAAGACGATGCCGACGGCCGCGCCGATCGTTCCGATTACCCCGGATTCCACCAGAAACAGCAGACGGATATCGCGGTCATCGGCTCCCAATGATTTCAGCACGCCGATCTCGCGGGTCCGCTCCATAATCGACATGACCATGGTGTTGACGATTCCCAGCGAGGCCGTGATAAGGGCGATCAGGCCGATCACGCCCAGGGCAAGATTGAAATAGACGAACACCTTGCGCAGTTTGCTGAACTGCTCGGCGAAACTGAAACAGCGGAAGCCCATCGCCTGCACCGAATCGCGCACCGGCTGGTAGGGCGCCTTGGGGTCGAGCTGAAGGGTCACCTGCGGGTAGCTGGCGCCGCCGCCGCCGCCTCCCCCAAACAATGTCCCGTTGCTCATCGAGGAAAACAGGTCGACCGGGTTGTCGGCGATTCCGCCCGATGTGAAACGCAGGGCGGTGGCCATGGGGATGATGATCGGTTCCGTGCGCAGCCAGCCGTGACGATTGCCCTTGACGACGCCGCAGACCGTGAGGGTATCGCAGATCATGGCTTTCGAGTTCACGAAACCGTCGAAGAAACGGGCCATAGCCGTGCCCAGTTTCGCACGCGCAACGCGGCCGACATATTCCCGATGCCTCAGCGAATCCAAAACGACGTCGTCGAACTCATTGCGGACATCCGCCCATTTGTGCGGGAGGACAGCCGCGATGCCGCTGTCGATGCTCACCGTCCGCGCAGTCAGCACTAGTTGCTTGCCGATGATCGAATCGGCGTTTATATTGCCGGCCATCCGCAGGAATTCTTCCGTCACCACCGCCTCGCGCGCGCTGTCGGCGGAGAAGAATGTTCCTGCCTGAAGTTGGGAGAACAATTTCGTTTGGGTTGCTGTTTTCGGCAAGGCTTGCGCGCCCGCCTTGATGACCGTGTCGGCTACCCCGACACTTACGGTAAAGGCATTCATCGGGAAGGCCAATGTTACGCCGGGGATCTGCGCCAACTTTTCCACCATCGCCTGATCCAGAACCGCCGCCTTGACCGAATCGACCGTCGGCTTGTCGGTCTGCGGATAGACCTGCATGGTGAACAGCAGGCCCAGCTCCTCGAACTCGCGGGTGATGTTCTGCTGGTTGCCGGCCCCGAAGGATATCATCGACACGAAGGCGGCGATGGCGATCACCACGCCGGAGACGGTCAAAAACGTGCGCAGTTTCATCCGCCAGAGGTTGCCCGACGAGACGGTCACGAAATCACGGAAGGTCATGATCCCACCTCCGTCGGTTTCTGCCTGTCGGGTTCCACCAGACGGCCGTACTGCATGCCGATGATCCGATGGGCGCAGCGGCGGGCCATGTCGAGGTTATGCGTGACCATCACGATCGTAAGGCCGTCCTTGTTCAGCGCGGTCAAAAGCTCGGCCATCTGGCCGGTGTTGTCGTGGTCGAGGTTGCCGGTCGGTTCATCGGCGAACAGGATGTCCGGCTTCTTGACCAGCGCGCGGGCCATGGCGACTCGTTGCTGTTCGCCGCCGGAAAGATCGCCGGGCCGATGATGGACCCGGTCGGCCAGGCCGAGCCGTTCCAGAATTTCCAGCGCGCGGCGACGGCGTTCCGGGCGGGGGGTGTTGTTGAAAAGCAGGGCGGTCTCGACATTCTCCAGGGCGGAATAATGGGCGATCAAGTTGAACGATTGAAACACCATCCCCACCCGATGGGCGCGGTAGGCCGCCAGTCCCCGTCGGGACAGCGAGCCCAGCACGACGTTGTCGACCTCGATCCGGCCGGAGGTGGGGGTATCCAGTCCGGCCAGTAAATTCAGCACGGTCGATTTGCCGGAGCCGGAAGCCCCGACGATGGCCAGAAATTCACCGCGCTGGAATCCGAACGAGAGGTCATCGACGGCCCGGACGATCTGCGGTCCGCGCTTATAATGCCGGCACAGCGCTATGGCCTGCGCCCAGGGATTTTGATCCGACGTAGGCGTTTCTCCTGCCAGGTGTTTGCCTATCTATTATACAGCCATTACGAGGGTGTTGACAACTCTGTTTCATTGATAAGAATGACCAGGCGTTAACAGCCGTTTCCACTGGACCATCGCCATTCAGGATTGACTGATTCCCGCGCTCCATACCAATTCAATGCCGGCCCGAATGCGGATTGAAGAAAGTGGGGTGGAAATCATATCTCACCCTGCCGACTGAATTGATTAAATGAAATCAAGGTTGAACAGGAACACCTTCCCCAAATTCCTTTATGAGCCTTTTCACAGTCTTTGGGTCGTTTTCATCATCAAAATAGGATTGAGGTTTGTCCGATACGTTTCGAACGGCGGCTATGCGTCCATCCCGGTATTCAACTTCCAGAAGAAGTTGAACATCGCCCGTACTGACCAATTTCTCAAGTTCGTTATACTTCCTGTCAATGTACCATGCCGCTCCCCAGGTTCCGAGACCATGAATGCCTGCTATAAAATAGTCCTTAAGATACCCGCCCTTTGTGGCCACGTGGCTAATGGTATCGTCGAAGCGGGCCAATACGGCAAAATCCTTGGCAACGATATTTTCCATCTGTGGCAACCATTCCCCATCAATCGGCATCCCTTTTCGCTGTTCCTTCAAGTACAAAGCCAAAGGCGAACAGATGTCGACATACTCATTATCTTCAATCGTACGGCGCCATTCCAGATATCCTCGGGAGTGAGGTTTTCGAGGGAGCATATTGAAATAGGACCGATCTTTATATCGTTGAGACCACGCGAGGCCGTCGCGGCTTCGCGGCAGGCAAATCCAGAGACGATTCATATACTGTATATCATCGG
>JAQVRW010000417.1 GCA_028700875.1 Candidatus Zixiibacteriota bacterium
GATTCAAACCTCCGGCCGCGCCGCGCGCAATGCCGCCGGATTGGTCATCTTCTATGCCGACACGATCACCAAATCCATCCGCAAGGCGATGGAGGAGACTGCGCGCCGTCGGGAGAAGCAACTGGCCTACAATGAGGCCCACGGCATCACCCCGGAGACGATCCGCAAGACCAAAGAAGAGATCATGCAGGCGACGATGTTCGCCGATTCCAAGACGACGGTCGAGCCGATCGTGGAGAAGCCGAGTTATTTCGATGACATGACGCATGAAGATCAGATCGTGTTCTTAACCAAGGCGATGCGTAAGGCGGCGGAGAATCTTGATTTCGAAATCGCCGCACAGTTGCGTGACGAGATTAAAACCTTGCAAGACACCCTCAAGAAATCCCGTGGGAGAAGATAAGGGCAATTTTGGTATTGACAAAGCGGCGGATGTTTTTGATATTTTAATATGTAGTCGGGGTTGCCCGTTTTTTGTCCCTATGTAGTTGCGGTGCCAAAAGTGGAATCTCGTGTTAGGCCAGTACGATCCATGTTTGCCGTCTGGGGAAATATCTGCTATATTCAACGTAAGAAGTCGATATAAAGATTTGAAGGGAGTAGAATATGGCCATTACAGAGGTTTTTCCACATCCCACAGTAAAGCAGGTTATCTTTCAGATAAGATTCCCTAATCTATTTTATGTGGAAGGGAAGATTGGCGATTTTCAGACAAGGATAATGGCGGAATTCCCTCAATCGAAAATGATATTTCCTCAGCAAAAAGTGATAATTGATAGAGGTGAAGCGGGAGCTGTCGAGTATGGACCAATAGATAAAGATGAAGAAGCCCGCATGAAGATATGGCAGTTTCGATCAGAAAAGCAGGTTGAATTGAATGTTACTAGCAGTTCGCTGGACATCAACTCGAAGTACCATAAAACCTACAAATTGGGTAACGCTGATAGATTTCGCGATGTCATTGAATTTGCTCTTTCCAATTTTTTTGAGGTCACACGTGTCCCAATAATCAATAGAATAGGATTGCGTTATATTGATGAATGCCCCGTTCCAGCGATGGATAATGATTCATTCCGGTCTTATTATAATACCGTGCTTCCTCTTGATCGGTTCGGTCTTGATTCGGTTCGCGAGATGGTTCTCGTGGCCGAAATCAATAGAGGAGACTATAATATTCGTTATATTGAAGCTCTGAGGCCAACCATTAACCCGAAACAATTGATCCTAGATTTTGATGGATATGCAGATAATATTCAGCCAAATCAGTGCATGGAGGTTGCAGATACATTGCATGACCTGCTGTTGGTTGAATACGAGAAGACGATTCGCGAACCGGTTTACGAATATATGCGTAGGGCAGAAGGAGATCCATTATGACGACGGGCGAGGAATCCTACCCTGGTTACGACAATTTCAGAAAAAAGGGAACGGGCGAACACGAGGCCGAATCTGACGCGAAAACGGTGGTCGTTTCATTTGGAAAGTACGAGATTGTTCTTAAGCTTACCTCGACAAACGAATTCATCGGTATTCAGGAAATCCGCGTAAATAAGGATTTTCGTAACTGGAAGCAAAAGACAACGGCTCGTGGCTTTCATGACGTTGACGAATTTTACCGTGAATAAATGGATTCGTAATGTTCTACGAAGATTCTATCGAACGCACAATTAGATTTGGTGATATTATTAAGGGTTTGATAATAGCAACACCCAATATCGAAGGTCCGGACAATTATAAACAATATAATATCGGGGTGGAGATCCCCGAAAATTGCGTGATCCTCTCCCCCTGTTGCTCTATCGGAGACGAAACAGTATTGATATCGCCGTTATTACAAGTCCGAAACTCGTTTTTTGGTAATGCATTCCTTGCGGAAGATCTTACCAGAATAAATAGAAAGATGACCGCCGAACAGGCGGTGCCGCCCCAACAATGGGCGAAGTTAACCCCTGAGGAAAAGGAACGCCGTGCGCAAGAAGGCCTTACCTATGCATTCGTGGAAGTATTTGTTTATGACCAAAATGAGTTGTTTAAAAAATACACCGTCCATAGAAGGGATGGGAATATCACTACCGCTTCATATATGATTGATTTCAGAAATATCCATAAGCTTGATTGCGCTATGATTAAAAGTCCCACGGATGCGCCAATAGAGGCCAAGTGTCTTCAATTGTCAATTGAAACCAGAAGCCAATTGCGTGAAAAATTGGCGGCCTTTTATGGACGTATTCCAAAAGAAGACTTACTCGAGGATGACTAGCCAAACCGCCGAGTGGCCGGGACGTTCATCCCGGTATCGGGAGCTCTTCGTTACATACAATTCCCTTGACAAACGGCCGAAACACCTTATTATTCCATATATATATTTGAAATGATATCGGTGTTGCACCGTTTGCAGGTGATATGTCTTCCATATCGTTCCATCGGGGGAATCCATGCGCTTGATATTCGCGGCTATCATTTGTATTTTTGTTAATTTACCGGTCGCCTCGGCATATGCCCGCGAGGGTATGGGTATGGCCGGATGCCCCGCTGATACAGGGGCCATTGCCACCGCAAAAGACGATAGCACCAAAACAACCACCCCGCCGCCAACCTTCCGGATCAACAATCCTCAAGAAGAAACCTATGGCCCCAAAATTAAACCTGTCAACAGACCGCGGACCTTTAAACCTTTGGGGCCCGGCCGAACGATTACGTGTTTATCAATGTTAGTCGGCATCGGTCAGGGCTCCGGCATGGGCCCGGCGATAATCCTCAGCCGCAGTTATAGTCGACACGTTGCTGTTGGCCTGGCCTTAAGTTCCGAGTTCCCGAATGGAAAGGTATTCTTTACGCCTCTTGGCGTCCAGATCCGAGTATATCCGGAACCGTCCTTCTTACAGTATTACCTTTTTACGGAGTTGGGCATTGATGTGAATATGGGGAACGTCGCGCCTAACGAATCATTGGCCAAGCCGTCGGGTCGCCTTGGCTTGGGAATCTT
>JAQVRW010000052.1 GCA_028700875.1 Candidatus Zixiibacteriota bacterium
CCGGAACAAGTCATGGGCCTTTCCTCCGACACGGTCAACTACGTCGACACGGCCAAAGGCCTATTGGGTCTTCAACCGCTCGATCAGCAATGGGTCTTCCTGTTCGGCCCTGGGTACGGGGTCTTTCTGGCGGCCTGCTTCCTTCTCTTCGGGGTCGGCCCGATAGCGGCCATAATCGTTCAGATTATTCTCAGCGGCCTCACCTGTTTGCTGTTGTATTCATTCGGCAAAGAACTCACCGGCTCCGGGGCGGTTGGATACGGCGCCGGAATCATTTCGGCAACGTCGTTTACGGCCATTTCACAAGCCGCCATACTGCTGTCCGACACGTTATTCCTATTCCTGTTCCTGGCCGGAAATCTGCTTTTCCTCAAGGGATTGAAAAACGGGAAACGGTCCCATTTTTTCTGGTCGGGCATCGTTCTCGGCGCGGCCGTGCTCACTCGCGCGGTCGGACAGTTCTGGCCGCCGGTGTTAATCATTCTCATCGGCATCCTGCCGATGAGAAGTTTCGGCCGAAGCGTATTCCCGAACCGCCGTTCATTGTTCAAACGGGCGATCATCGCGCCCCTTGTCGCGTTGGTCATCATGGGGGGATGGACCGCCCGCAATTACGCCGTTCATGGGATGCCGGTGGTGGCCGGGTCCGGTCTGCACGGGCTCGGACGGTTGACCGCGTACGCGCAAATGAAGCTCGAAGACCGGTCTCTCGGCGACGTATTTGCGCGTTGGGCCGATGAGTATAAACGCGAACATCATACCGATAGCATCCCGTTGCGCGAATGGTACGCCCTGGTCGGGCAGAAAGCCGGCCGGATGATGGCCGAACATCCTAGGGCGATGCTCTGGTATTACCTCGGCCGCATCAAGGTGAACATCACCGCCGCCAATGATCTCTATGTCCATCAACTGCCGCGCTCCAAGGATATGATTTCCTACCAGATGGGCCGGATACACCGGATGCTCCTGCATTTTGTGATTCCAATTCTGACCGTGTGGGGTTTTTGGCTCATGGTCAAACGACGGCAATGGATGCCGGCGCTGTTTCTGGGATCGATGTATCTGCTGTTTTTCTTCATGGTCGGGTTCGGGATGTGGCAGGGGTCGCGTCTGTTCTTTCCGTCCCAGATCGCCTGGTCGGTGGTCGTGTCCTATCTGGTTATCGAATCTTGGCCCCGTTTACGCTTGATCTTATATCCCCCGATAGATGCTGCGAAGAGTCTCTAAAATATCAAAACACGAATGTGATTTCAGATCGTAGGGGCGAGCGGGTGCTCGCCCATAAAACCCGCAGGCGCGGAAACCGCGCCCCTACACCGAAATTCGGTTTTAGGTTGTAGGAGCCGACCGATGTGTCGGGCCAAAATAAAAACGCCCGAACGGATATTTTCGCCGGGCGTTCCATAATCGATTGTCGGACCAACCAATCTACCAGTTCATCAACTGCTCCAGATTGGCGTTGATCTTCTCGATACGATCCTCGAACTCCGTCTTCTTGGCCCGATCGCGCACGACCACCTCGGCCGGGGCATTGGCCAGAAAATCGGAATTGGCCAGCTTGCGGGAGAGCTTTTCGAGCTGGTTCTTGAGGTTGTCCAACTCCTTGCTCAGCCGGTTGCGTTCGAAGTCGATATCGATCAGTCCCTCCAACGGGATAAAGATCTCCGCGCCGGGCAACACCGTCGCCGCCGACATCGGCGGACGTTTGACGTCGGGGCTGATGACGATGTTCTCGATACGAGCCAAACCCTTGTAGTAATCGATATATTCATTGAGCGTCTTGGCCAACTCGTTATCGTGAACCCGAATGTAAACATCGGCCCGTTTTCCCGGCGGGACGTTCATCTCGGAGCGGATATTGCGGATGGTATTGACGACCAATTGAATCCGAGCCAGTTTCGCCTCCAGTTCGTCGTTTTCGAACCCGCCGACCTTGTCCGGCCAGGGGCCGAAAACGATCGTCTCCGTGGGGGCGCCATCGGCCTGCAGAGTCATCAACTGCAGATAGATTTCCTCGGTAATAAAAGGTATGAACGGATGCATCAGCAGCAGTATCCGTTTCAAAATATACCCGGTGACGTGCCGGGCCGTCTTTTTGTCTTCTTCCGACCCTTCGTAAAAGCGCGGCTTGGCCAGTTCGATATACCAGTCGCAGAAATCCTTCCAGACGAAATCATACAATGTCTTGGCGGCGGCATTGAGCCGGAACTCATCGAAGGACCGGTTGACCGCGCTGATCGTCTTGTCCAGCCGGGATAGAATCCAGTGGTCAATCAGGACCAGTTTGTCTTTCGGCAGGTAGTCCAGATCGATTTTCTCGTCGCCCAGGTTCATGATGGCGAACCGGGAGGCGTTCCAAATCTTGTTGTTGAAATTGCGGCCGAGTTCGAAGCTGTTGGCGGCGATCCACGGATCCTGTCCGTCGGGAGTGGCCAGAATCATCGACACCCGCAGGGCATCGGCCCCGTACTGGTCGATGATGAGAAGCGGGTCGATTCCGTTGCCCAGCGACTTGGACATCTTGACGCCATTGGCGTCGCGCACGGTGCCGTGGATATAGACATCGGAGAACGGCAGTTCGCCCATAAATTCATACCCGGCCATGACCATTCGGGCCACCCAGAGGAAGATGATCTCCGAAGCGGTGCTGAGGACGTCGGTCGGATAGAACTTTTTCAACATGTCGGTATCTTCGGGCCAACCGAAAACCGAAAACGGCCAGAGCCAGGAGGAGAACCAGGTATCCAGAACGTCTTCATCCTGAAGGATATTGGTCGAATCGCAGGCCGGGCATTTCGCCGGGGCGGTCGCCGAGGCGATCACCTCGCCGCAGTCCTGGCAGTAATAGATCGGGATGCGATGTCCCCACCAGAGTTGACGGGAGATACACCAGTCGCGGATATTCTCCAACCAATGGAGATAGGTTTTGGTCCAGTGATCGGGATGGAACCGCAGCTTGCCGGACTTGACCGCCTCGATAGCCGGTCCGGCCAATGCCTCCATCTTGACGAACCACTGCTCGGAAAGCATCGGTTCGACGATCGTGTGACAGCGATCGTGCGTGCCGACCGACAGCTTGTAGTTTTCCGACTTGACCAGGTGTCCTCTGGCTTCGAGGTCTTTCAGCAGATGGGCGCGTCCCTCAAAACGGTCGAGGCCCTTGTATTTGCCGGCGTTCTCGTTGAGCGTGCCGTCGAGGTTCATGATATTGATCTGCGGGAGGTCGTGACGGCGCCCAATTTCGAAGTCGTTGGGATCGTGAGCAGGCGTGACCTTAACCACTCCGGTGCCGAATTCGAGATCGACGAAATTGTCGGCGATGACCGGAATTTCCCGTTCCAGAATCGGCAGGATGACCATCTTGCCGACCATTTTCTTGTAGCGGGCATCGGTGGGGTTGACCGCCAGGGCGGTGTCGCCCAGCATGGTCTCCGGCCGGGTGGTGGCGACGGTCAGGTAATCATCGCTGCCTTTCAACTTGTAGCGGATATACCAGAGGTGGCTGTCGATTTCCTTATGCTCCACTTCGTCATCGGAAATCGATGTTTGGTCTTTCGGGCACCAATTGACTATACGGTACCCTTTATAAATCAATCCCTTGCGGTACAGGCGCAGAAAAACTTCCGTCACCGCCCGGGATAAATCAGGGTCGAGCGTAAACCGGGTCCGTTCCCAGTCGCAAGAACAGCCGATTTTCTTAAGCTGGTTTAAGATCAGGTCTTTGTTGCGGTAGGCCCATGTCCGGACTCGTTCGACGAACTTGTCGCGGCCCAACTCCCGGCGCGTAATATTCTCTTTGGCCAGTTGTTTCTCGACAATGACCTGGGTGGCGATGCCGGCATGGTCCGAACCCGGCAGCCATTCCGCCTCGAAGCCATTCATCCGTTTGCGGCGGATGAGGATATCCTGAATGGTGTTGTTAAGGGCATGCCCCAGGTGCAAAACATCGGTGACATTGGGGGGCGGGATGACGATGGTAAACGGGTCGTGGGACGAATGCGGATCGCCCTTGAAGTACCCGGCCTTCAGCCATCGCTCATAGTGCCTGTCCTCGGTTTCCTTCGGATTGTATGGCTTGCCTTTGCTTTTTTTCTCTTCCATCTGGAACTAACTCCTCAAAGCCGGTTAAGATACCCCTGACCGGCACAAAAGTCAAGCCGCCAAGCCCGTGTCGAAATTAGATTTGGCTTTCGGCGGCGAAACGCTTATCGTATCACTATAAGATCGGATTTTGCGGGAGAAAGCTTAGGTGGACAACAAACTGGCGGAAATTCCCCCCTTGGAAAGATTACAGGCGATCATGACCCAATTGCGCAACCCGGGAGGTTGCCGTTGGGACCAGGCCCAGACCCATACCAGCCTGCTGCCGTACCTGGTCGAAGAGGCTTATGAGGTCGTGGAGGCTATCGAATCGGAGGACAGTTCGCGCCTTCGCGAAGAGCTGGGCGACCTGCTGGTGCAGGTCTATTTTCACGCCCAAATCGCCTCGGAAACCGGCCGTTTCACCATCGCCGACGTCGCCGCTGACACATGCGACAAACTGATTCGACGGCATCCGCACGTTTTCGGAGAAAAGAAGGAGCTCGATCCGGGCCAGGTTCGCGACCAGTGGGAACGGATCAAAGTGGAGTCGAAAGAGAAGAAATCGGTCCTGTCCGGGGCCCCGAAAACCATGCCGGCGCTCTTGCTGGCCTATCGGGTAGGGGAGAAAGCCGGCGGGGTGGGGTTCGACTGGCGTGATCCGAAGGAGATTTTCGACAAACTGCGCGAGGAAATGGGCGAGTTCGAGCAGGAATTCGTGGCGGGAAACCGTCAACGGATGACCGAGGAGATGGGCGATTTGATTTTCGCGATGGTCAATCTGGCCCGCAAGGTGGGGGTTGACCCGGAATATGCCCTGCGTCTGACCGTCGGCCGGTTTATCGACCGGTTCGGTTACATCGAACAACATCTCAAGGACAGCGGCCGGTCGTTTTCGGAAACGTCGCTGGAAGAGATGGAACGGCTCTGGCAGGAGTCAAAGAAGACCGTTTGAAACTCATGATGCGGCGTCCTGGGATTGCGTCGCCGCCGATGAATCGGATTGACTTTGGAGGGGTTGAATATTACCATGACGCAGACAAAAATGAGCATGACCGGTTTGGATATACGAACGCTGTTTCAACCGATTCAGCCTGACCTGGCGGCTTTCGACAAACGGATGTCGCATTGCCTGCAGTGCGAATCAACATTGATAAGCGCCGTGGCCAATCATATCCTGGCCTCCCGGGGCAAACGACTTCGTCCTGCGCTGATATTCCTCCTGGCTCGTAGCAGCGGGAATTATTCACGACTGCTCCTCGATGTCGCTCAGGCGATCGAATTGATTCATACGGCCACCCTGCTTCACGATGACGTGGTCGATGAATCCGACTTCCGCCGCGGTCAGGATACGGTCAATGCCCGCTGGACCAATCTCGTCTCCGTGCTCATGGGAGATTTCCTGTTCACCCGCGCGTTCCGGGTGCTGGTCGAGACCGATTCGGCCGAATTAATCAAGGCGATCAGCGCCGCCACCCAACGGGTCAGCTTCGGCGAACTGCGGCAGATCGAGGAAGTGTCCAATTACAACCTGTCCGAGGCCGAATATATCCGCATCATCTCCGATAAGACCGCTTCGCTTTTTTCCATCTCCTGCGAATCCACCGCCATCCTGAAGAAGGCTTCTCCGGGGGCACGCAAACGCTTCCGGCAGTTTGGAGAAAACGTCGGCATTGCCTTTCAGATCACCGATGATCTTCTGGACTATATCGGCAACAGCGACACCATCGGCAAACCCCCCGGCGCCGACCTGCAACAAGGGAAGGTGACGATCCCCTTGATCTACTCCCTGTCCAAGGCGTCCCGCAAAACGCGCGGGGAGATGATTCGTTCGCTGAATCGGCCCATGAAGAAAACCGCCACGGACCGGGTCTTGAAATTCGTCCTCGAACAGGGGGGAATCGAATACGGTTATGCCACCGCCCGAGGATACGCCGATCTGGCCGCTGGCGTCGTCGAGTCTTTTCCTCGAAATAAATATGCCAAAGCCCTGAGGAGCCTGGTGGAATTCGCCGTCGCGCGCGACAAATGACTCTATCGAAACAAATATCGTTTCTCCACCGCCGGAGACAGGTTGGGATGATGCACCCTCGGAATAACGGACAGACCGCCGGACATGAGTGATTTTCGAGTTGAGTTTCTGGGGGGTACGCTGTGGCTGACCATTCTGCTCGGGCTGGCGCTGGTCGGGTTGGTCTTTCTGTATTATCGACGCACCACGCCGCCGGTCAGCCGGCCCATTCGATGGCTCCTGATCGGCCTGCGCTCCCTGGCGGTCGCCGCTCTCTTCCTGTCGCTGGCCCAGCCGATCATCTCCTACACCACGGCTAATGAGCAGCAAAAGCGGATGGCCGTGTTCATCGACCGTTCACGCTCGATGAACTTGCCGCTATCTGCCTCCGGCGGCCAGACCCGGTCGGCGGAGGTCCAGGCGTTGCTCGATGGCTCTGCGCTGGCGCCTCTTCGAGACAAGATCGACCTGACCTATTTTGCTTTCGCAGAATCGCTGGATGTTTCTGCCGACGGCAAAGCCTTATCGGGCCGTGCCACCGATCCGGGACAGGCGCTGAAACAGCTTCGACAATCATCGGCGACGGCACCCTATGATTACACGGTGATGGTCTCCGACGGCCGGGTGACCGAAGGAGAGGCTCTGCCCGATGCCGCCGCGTCGTTCGACCGCCCGCTGTACACCGTCGCGGTCGGCGATTCGATCACGACCAGCGACCTGGCGCTCGATCGCGTCGATTACAACGAAGTCGTCTATGCTGGACGGCCGACTGAAGTGAGCGCGGTCATATCGCAACGAGGAGAATTCACCGCCCGCCCTCAACTGCAGCTTTTCGAAGGCGGCAAGGTCCTGACCCAAAAGATCGTCGAACTTCCCGGCGACGGCAAAACTGGCGAAGCCAGCCTGACCTATACGCCGTCGGCTTCCGGAAGGATGATTCTCGATCTGAACCTGACCTCGGAAAGCGATGAAGCCAATACGCGCAACAACCGGCAGAAATTTTCGGTGCGAGTGCTGAAAAGCAAACTGCGCATCCTGTTATATTCATCTTCGGTCAACCAGGAATACGCCTATCTGAATCGTTTTCTGGGAACGTCGCCCGACTATGAAGTCGTCCGGGTGATCGATGCCAATGGGGGGGATCGACTTGGCGAACGGTTTCCCGATACCAAAGAGAAACTCAATAGCTATGATCTGGTGATTTTGCTCGATCCCGACTTGTCTCGGATCAGCGGCTATTATGATCAGATAGTATCCTACCTGTCCGACCGTAGCGGGTCGCTTTGGTTGTTCATGGGCGAGCAATATGCCCGCAGCGCCCCCGGCAACCAGCTGGAAACGTTGTTTCCCATAAAAGTCGCGTCGAGCCGGATCCGGGCGATGCAATACGGCCGGTATCATCTAACGCCCGATCAACAGATGATCTTCCATCCGGCGGTCAAACTGGCCGAAACCCGCGAGGAAATCATGGCCGCGTGGGCCAACCAGCCGCCCTTTTCTCAGGCCGTGCCGATCGATTCGCTCCGTTCAGGCGCCGTTGCCCTGGCCTATTGGGAGAATCCCGGCGGCGACAAACAATACGCCATGGCCATGCGCCGGATGAAAGGCGGAAAAGTCTTGGCCGTGGCGATCGCTCCCTTCTGGCATTGGGCGATGTTGCCGTTTGGCGTCGGCGGCGACGCTGGTTATTACAAAAATCTCATGTCCGGGACCATCCGATGGCTTACGGCCGGGGATGAATCCGACCGGGTGACATTCGCCCCCGAAAAACCGATTTTTCAGAGCGGGGAAGAGGTGACTTTTGTCGGGTCGGCCCACGATGAGGGATTCCGGCCTATCGAAAACGCCGGAGGAAGTGTCGTGCTGGTCTCCGCCAAGGGAGACAGCACCGTGGCCCAGGTTCTGCCCGAACCGGGCAAGCCGGGACGGTACCGGGCGAATGTCGGCGCCTTGCCGTCGGGGACATATGATTACCACGCCGAACTGACGGCCGAGAATGTCCGGTTGGGGCGGTTCGACGGAAAAACCGCGGTCGATGAGGTCGACCGGGAGACCGCCTTCGGCGATGTCGACTGGACGGCGTTGGCGCAGGCTTCCGCCGTATCGGGCGGGATGTTCGCCTCGTATCGAGATATCGGGCCGTTGGTCAATGCGTTGGACACGACTCCCACGCGGGTAGAGACCAGACACGATATCCGTCTCTGGGACAATCTGATTCTGCTGTTGATCATCCTCGGTTCGCTTTCCGCCGAATGGATCCTTCGCAAGCAACGGCAGTTGCTCTGACGTTGTATTCTATCAGGAGCGGTGAATGATGCGCTATATGTTTCTGCCGATGTTGTTCGTTCTCGCCGTCGGGATTGGCTGCGGGGGGGACGATAACGGAACCAAGCCCGATACGACCGCGCCGACCGTAACGGCCGCCAATCCGACTGCCGGGTCGGTCAACGTCGCTCCCGGAACGGCCATCACGGCCACGTTTTCCAAAGACATGAATGCATCAACTATCACCGCCGCAACGTTCACGCTCGATAACGGCGTCACTGGAACTGTTTCCTATGCCAGCCGCGTTGCTCACTTTATGCCGACGTCCGCGTTCCACGGGTACACCCGCTACACTGCCACCATTACCACCGGCGTCAAGGACATGGCCGGGAACGCTCTGGCCCAAAACTACTCCTGGAGTTTCAGCGGGGCGTCGCTTTATTTTCCCATGGCCGATGGCGACACCTGGTATTTCACCGCCGCAGATATGCACAAGGTCAAGCGGACCGTGTCCGGCGATACGACCATTACCACCCATGTCTGCAAGCGGGTGCTGGAAAACGATACCACCGCCGAGGCCTGGTTCGTCGATTCCACCGGGTTCTATGTCCACCTGCTCGATGGCATCCTGCGGGCCGAACCGCCGCTCAAGCTGCCGTACCATATGGCCGTTAATGATATCTATCATTATGCTTCCCGTCTCAACTGGACCGAGGGTGGCAATTCATACTACGCCGATATCGCCGGCGATATAAAATTTAGCGGCTTTGTGTCGCGAACCGTTCCGGCCGGGACATTCCCGGATGCCATCAAGTTCCTGTATATCACCGACGGTTATTCCGAATATTATGTCGAGGGCCTGGGACTGATCGATAATGAGGATTATGTGCTGGACAGCGCCTTCGTGGGCGGGGTCTGGTATCGGCCGTAAGCGAATTAGCACACTATAGAATGCTGCGGGGCCGCTTGGGACTTGTTAAAGAAATCGTAACCGTCATCGCGAGGTCGTCCGCCGCGGCGGACGACCGTGGCGATCTAAGGGCGTCCATCTGTACCGGTTAACCCATTGGCACAAACGCATGATCATCATAACAGGGAATCTTTTAGATTGCCGCGTCGTCGGCCTGCGGCCGACTCCTCGCAATGACGACGACTTTTTAACCCGCCCCTTGGGGCGGGATAGGTTGTCCTCCTATACCGCGAAATTACTTCACAATCTGCACGATCTGTTTGAATTGATCCTGGGTGCCCCGCCGCTTGCGGTGGGAAAAGGCGTACCCCCCGCACAACGAAGTCACTTCACGATCTGCACGATCTGTTTGAATTGATCGCCGGTTGCTATTTTCAACATCTCGAACAACGCCATCTCCACCGTCGTCACATGCGCGCCGGCGTCTTTGATCGCCTCAATTGCGACGCGGCGGTTTTCCTCGGTCCGTGAGGAGACGGCATCGGCCACCAGATGGACCTTGTAATCGTTTCTCAACAGATCGCGGGCGGTCTGATAGACGCAAATATGGGTTTCCATGCCGACCAGAAGCACTTGCCGGCGGCCTAAAACTTCGAGTTTATCCACGAAATCTTGATTGCCGCAGCAACTGAAATGGCTTTTCACCAGCGGGGCCATGTCGGCCAGCAGTTCGCGGATTTCCGGGATCGTTTCGCCGAGTTTGTCCGGCAGTTGTTCATTCCAGATGATCGGGATTCCTAAGACCTGTGCCCCTTTGATCATCTTCACCAGGTTGCGAAAGAATTCCTCGCGGTTATACATCAAGGTGGCCAATCGTCCCTGAACATCCACGATCACCAGCACCGCCTTGTCTGTTTTCAACATATGATGACTCCTTCGGGTTGTTTCATACTATACGCACGGGGCGTCCCGGATCGAAAGATGAAATGCAGGCGGAAGCCCGCTCAATCGACGATAAACAGCGTCGCGCCGGTCTCGGTCAACGACCGATGGGGATTAGCCTCGTCGTCCTCGACCTGATAACTCATGCCGGGGGTAAGGGTCGATTTCGTGCCGTCCTTTCGCTCGTTGACCAGCGTTCCCTCCAGCACCAGGACCACGTGGCCCCGGCTGCACCAGTGGTCTGCCAGGTAGCCGGGGGAATACTTGACGAATCGCACCCGGAGATTGCCGGTTTCCACGGTGTGCCAGTAGGCCATGCCGGTTTCGCCTTTGTGCTCGGTGGCGGGGATTTCGCTCCATTCGGTGACGCAATAGGGGACATCGGTGATTTTCATGACGCGCCTTTCCGCCCGGAATCACGTCCGGGCCGTCCTCAAATGACGATGATGGCCGCAATATACGGCGATGGCGCTTGTCATGGGAAGGTTTTTCGCGTATATTCGCCGACTGAAACAGCGAACTGGAAAGGACAGCACATGAAAATTGCAGTGATTGGCGCCGGCCTTATGGGACGAGCGGCGGTGTATGATCTGGCTCATAATCCGAAAGTGGACATGGTCGGAGTCTATGATATAGATGCCAAACTGGCCCGTATGGTGGCTCACAAGTACGGCCATCGGAAAACCGTCGCCGGTCGATTCGATGCCGGTGACGTGAAAAAGGCGGCCACGTTGTTCAAACGGTTCGACGCCGTCGTTTCGGCCGTGACCTACCGTTACAACCCCGGCCTGGCCAAGGCCGCTATCGGCGCCGGGGCGCATTTCTTCGACCTCGGCGGCAACAACGATGCCGTCGACGCCGAATTCAAACTGGACCGTGCGGCCAAACGGGCCGGCGTGGTGGTCATCCCCGATTGCGGCCTGGCCCCCGGCATGGTCTCGGTCATCGCCGCCGGCGATATCGCGCGTTTCGACAAACCGGAATCGGTGCAGATTCGCGTCGGCGGCCTGCCGCAAAAGCCTCATCCGCCCCTCGATTACCAGATGCTTTTTTCGGCGGAAGGATTGATCAACGAGTATTACGAACCGGCGGTGGCCTTGCGCAACGGCCGCGCCGTGGCTATCGAATCATTGGGAGAAATCGAGAGCCTGACCTTCGCCGGTCTGGGAAAGTTCGAGGCCTTCAGCACCTCCGGCGGAACATCGACCCTGCCCAAAACCTACAAGGGCATCTTGAAAAATCTCGATTACAAGACCATTCGCTATCCCGGTCATTGCGAACGATTCAAGACCATGATGGATATCGGCCTGGCTTCGTGGGAGAAAGTCATGGTGGATGGCGCGTGGGTGACGCCCCGCTCGGTCTTCAAGGCCGTCCTGAACAAAAATCTCAGCCACGATGAACCGGATTTGTCGTTGGTGCGAATCATCACCGAGGGGAAAATCGGCGGCATACGCAAGAAATTGGTGTCGGAGATCATCGACCGCTTCGACCGCCGGACCGGTTTGACCTCGATGATGCGCTGCACCGCGTTTCCCATAACCATTATCGCGGTAATGGCGGCCTCGGGGCAGATTCCCACTTGCGGGGTGATGCCTCAGGAGAAGGCCATCGATCCGGACATATTCGAATCAGAACTGGCCAAGCGACGGATCATCATCCGCCGCCGCTGGAACCGTCCGTAAGCGATTCGGTTCCGATATATAGGTACATACAAAAAACGCCCCGCTTTCGGCGGGGCGTTTCGCTACAATCGATGGTGAACCGATAATTTACTGATGATCCCGA
>JAQVRW010000418.1 GCA_028700875.1 Candidatus Zixiibacteriota bacterium
ATAGACATAGGCGATGTAATCGTAGATCGTTCCTTCGAAAAGAATGGTATGCAGAAATGAAACCTGTTGCGTGCCCAACCGCGCCGTCCCGGCGGGATTGTAATAGACGGCGGTGGCATCGTTGGTCAGGGCGACATACCCGTTCCCCATCCCCATGGCGCGCGCACCCGCGCCGAGATGAAAGATCGTCTCCGTGCCGCCGTCATCGGCGACAACCGAGGCGGGCGGAAGCAGCAGCGCAGCCGCGACGAATATGATCCTCAACGCCCGTCTCATTTCACCACCGCAATTTTAACTTTGGCCGCCAGGTCGCCTTCGGCGACTTTGATGATGGCGACATAGACGCCATTGAGGACCACATCACCTTCGCCGTTGCGGCCGTCCCAGAACACTCCCCCGTTGACACCGGTCCGTCCCCCCTCGCCTCCGGCATCGAAATGCATCTCCCGCACCTTTTCGCCGGTAGCGGTGAAGACAATGATATCCACATCGGATGCCGTCGGCAGGTAATATCGTATCTCCGTCTGCTCGATCTCGGGATTGAACGGATTGGGGTAGTTCTTGAACGACTCGCCCAAATTCTCGGCGATGATCGCCTGCGGCAGGCTGATCGAAAACGGTTTGTCCAACAACCCGTAGACCGGAACCGTCTGACCGACTCGCGGCCCTTCGGCAATCTCCGCCGAAAAGTCATCGCCGGTCAATTGGAGACTGAAATAATCCAGCGCGGCATCCTTCTTCACGGTCAGCCGTAATTCCAGTTCCGCCTTTTGTCCGGGGGCGATGATAAGATTCGAAAAATGGAAATTGGCCTTTCCCCCGCCGAAATTCAGGGTCGTTATCTCCGCCCCGCCGGCATAAAAAGCGCTGCCCGAATCGGCGATCATCCCGGACGCGTCGATCTGTCGGCCGTTGCGGTCGGTGAAGGTCAGGGCCACTGTCTTCAGATGTACCTTGTTCCGGGTATCATTGGTGACGTTTTGGACATCCATCTGGAATATCGGTGTCGTCACGCCCCGTTGTAACGGCGCGGTGACCAGCGACCGGACATCGATCACCAGCTTGGTTACGGACGCTCGCACGGCGAACGCCAATTCAACCGGTCCGCCGAGGCCGGTGACCGGCTGGCCGCTGTTGCGATCCAGAGGTATCTGCTGCCAGGTGATAAAAAACGATGAGTTTATATCGAGATCAGGGGCCGTCAGGTTCCAGACCATGGCCGTATCCAACGATTTTTCTACCGGGAAACTCACGCCAAAATCACCGGGACCGGAATAATTCAACGCCAGCGAGCCGCCTACCACCCGCGATAGATCCGCATGCTCGAACCGTACAGCCACCTCGAACGCCTCTCCATAGTCGAGATAGGCAACTGCGTTGGGGATGGATACCGAACCGGGCGTCAGCGCTACTGCTACCGGTGCCTGGATCACGATCGCCGCCTGATTGTCGATCGCCGGCAATACGAGGAACTTTGCTGACGGTTCAATCGTGATGGTGAACACCTCCGCCGGATTGGATAGCGTATCGGCGGTGATGGGCACGTTCAGGACAACCGTGTCGCCCGGAGGAATATTTTCCAACGTCATGCCGATGGCACTATCGGCCTGAATCGTCCGGCCGTCGGAGGTAATCTTCACATTCACGGGTCCGGAGATTTCCATGGCGGATTGATTGACTATTCGGGCGGTAAGGGAGAACTGCTGACCCAGGTTGACATACGGCGGATTTGGAACGTTCAGATCCAGAGACAATACTTGAATCCCCGGCAGGGCCTCGACCGTAATCGGGAACGGAAACACCAACTCGGTATCCACCGCCGCCCGCCCGGCCTCGGTTCCGACCAACCGCAATTTCCCCGTTATACTCTTCCCCAACCATGAAGAGGGAATCGTCATCGACTGTGCGGTCACCCGATTCGGGCCGGGATTTAATACCGGCGCCTCTTCCACCAGCGGGGCCGAACTGGAAACGGAACCGTCGGTGAGCGTCAACAAGCACTTGGCGCCATCGAGCACGGTAGTGGTAACACCGTCCAACATGAGATCGAAAGCGAACGGAACCTGCGTGCCGACCGTGACTCGTGTCGGCGTCACTGATTGCGGCGACACCTCATACACCGCACGAGGGGCTATGACTAAACTTTTTGTCAATGTTTCCGGGGCCGAACTATACCCGAGGGAGCCGGCTTCGATATCTTGGACGGACATACTATATCGAACCTGATATTGATATGTTCCGGTCGGCATCAGCTTGTCGAACCGTAGCGGCAGGGAGAAAGTCTCCTGTGGCGGCCAGGTGAATGGGCCCCGCCAATTTCCCACGGTATACGAGGCCGAATCATTTTCAATGTTCAGATAGCCGACCATATCTACCGGAAATGCAAACGTATTGGCGTTTTCAATAGTGATAGAACCGCTGGCTTCGTAATCCTCTTGTACGACCGTATCGGGCAGTTCCGAGGCGATCGTCGTCAGCGGCGTGAAGGAAACGATTTCTACGGGGTGAGTGATCGTGTCGGCAACTTCCACCGAATCGCCATCGATCACGTACAGTGATTGAGACTCAATTATGAAATCATGTACTCCCGGAGTCGGCCAGGCGACCGGATAGGGCTTGGCCGTGTATTTGCAACCATCCGGATCACCGGGTTGGGGAAGACAACCGGAGGGCGATGTCATCAGCGTTTGGAGAGAATCACCCTCCACGAATCCCGCTTTATAAATCACACGCGCCGGGGCAATATTGCCCGGATTTCCTACAGTCCCCTGCAACCGGAAAAACCAGTTCTGCGGAATGTTCGCCGGGGTTTGGCCGAGCGCGAGTTCGTTGATGATCAAGCCGTTGGCCGCGAATAGAGCGTTGGCAACGATCATTCCGCCGGGACCTTGCTCCGATGCGGTAATGGTTATCGAACCCGGAACGCCCTCATACCGATGATCGGCCAAAGACGCGATACCA
>JAQVRW010000419.1 GCA_028700875.1 Candidatus Zixiibacteriota bacterium
CCACCGGCTCGCCGCCATCAACGATCCCTGCCCGAAAAAACAGAGGAACATGCACCGCCCGTTCGCGCTGGACAGGACGCGGTGCCGTACCTTTATCATTTGAGGATCCCGGTCACCCGGGGAACCCTCTCTTATTCCGCCGGTTTAACGGGATTGACGTCTTTTACAATAGCCAGACCGCCCCAGAGGAAACAGACCGAAGACCGAGCCAACCGCGACACAGACGATCCCGGTGAAGCAAAGCGAAGGGTCATATAAATTACAAATTTCACGCTCAGATATATAAACGTTTTGAAAAGGCGGGGGCGATCCCCCTATTCCGGGGTCGCCCCGATTCGGGCAAGGAGAGACGGGGAGAGCGCGTCCCCCGCATAGGTGGCAGCGAAAATGTCCTTGTCGGTCAGGTATTCGCCATCGATCCTGACGATCGGGGCGACCGCGTTGAAGACGGAGTTCGAGAGGAGTTCGGCGATGGATTCCGAATCGTCCATCATGCGTTCGGTATACGCGACCCCCCGCTTTTGCAGCAGGTCAGCCAGGAGTTTGCACCGCGGACAGCATTCGAGCCGGAAGATGGTAATGTCGGTTGTCATTTTTTTCACCTTTCAATTTGTTTGTCCACCTAAATATAGTGTTTGGTTCCTTCCCCAACACATCAGGAGGTATAGTATCGCCGGTACCGCTTGAGCGGGATGGAGAGGTCCCGAGTGAACGCAAAGTAGCCGATCTGAGTCTTCGTGGCAATGTTCAGCCCGAACTCGGCCAGCCCGTGGGGATCCGGCATGGTCTCGCCCAGGAACGCGTGGAAGATGTTCCCGCCCTGGACCAGGGGGAAGAAGATCTCTTCCGTCCGGAGTTTGTCGTAGATGGTGACCGGGGCGTCCACCGGCACGTGGGTGCCGTTGGTGTAGTAGACCGGGAGGTCCCGGGTGGTCCCCACCTGTTCTGCAAACGCCGCCAGATCGCCTTTCACGACGGCCGTCGCGGGATCCCGGTACCGGTCGCTCAACAGGTCGGCGACCGCAAACCGCTGGCCGGTCGTCTCGGCCGGCGTCCGGGCCATGGCAATCGTGAACCCGTGACGTTCCGTCAATTCCCGGGCATACTTGTTCAGTTCGGCCAGCACGTAGACCGCGGTCCGCACCGCCTCTTTCGACTCATGCATCTGGTACCCGGTCATATGCTGCACCATCTCGTTGATCCCGACAATCCCGACGGTATACACCAGCCCCGACAGATCGACCGCCATTGCGCCGAGTTCGCCGGTGATCGGGTCCCGGGGCCGCTGGGTGGCAAACGGGATCCGGTTCTGGTCCACGATCTCGTTGATCCACCGACGTTTGATCATAAAGATCTCGGCCGCAATATCCATCAATCGTTTCAGCCGGGCCACCACCTGTTTGACGTCCGACCCGACCTCGTAGGCGGCCCGGGGACAGTTCAGGGTGACCACCTGGCCCGCGCCCATCGAGAGATGCGCCCCATTTTTAAAATATAATTTGTCGAAGAAGTCGGGATCGGATTCCGGGCTCGACCCGAACTGGTAGGCGCAGTTCGACGTCAACACCCCGTCGGCGGTGTAGAACAGGTGACCGTCCACGTTGACCGGGTCATACACCTTCCCGGTATACGGTTCCTCCAGCACCTTGGTCACCGTGACCGTGGTCTCGTATGGATATTCATCGGCAACCTCATCGGTATCGATCTTCCGGAAGGGAATCGCGTCGCCCACCCCCACCGCGCCGGCGTCGACGACCGTGATCGACCCGTTGCGCACGAGCGGGATCCGGTGGTCGTCGGTGCAGAGGAAGATCCGGCTGTTCGAGAGTTTGAGCCGCACCAGATTGCCTTTAAACTCCCGCACCAGGATGTCTTCAAACCCTCGATAGCCGGCCGGCGTCAGGACTTGGTGGCTCATGTCCAACTGGTCCATCCGGATGATCCGGACGCCGAACCGCGTCATGACCGGAATCTTGATGAATCCGGGCATGCAGCACTGGTAACACGAAATGCCTTTCCCGGACCCCCGGTAGGCCGGGATCTGGTTGTCGAAATACGGGGTGCCGAACGTTGCCGCCAGTTCAAACGCCATATCATACAGGTCGCGGTAGGTTGGCAGGTCCGGGTGGGCCGCGTTGTACGCCTCGTCTTCACCCATAAAGTCCGGCTCCAGACTGATCTCCGGTTTGGGGAAGTTGAACGGTTTTCCCAGCGCGTCGCCTTGCAGCATGACGTCCATCAGGGCTTTGAACGCCAATCGCACCTCGCGTTCGAACTCTCCATAGATGCGGAGGGGTGCCTGGGTCCCGTCCCAGACCCGGCCTTTATAGACCGCCGGTTTATCTCGCCAAAGGGTGGGGACCCCGGGCGAGAGCTGGACGGAGGCGAAGACCACTTGGCCGCCCCGGGCGACCATCATCTGCGTCATTTCGTAGACGAACATCTGCATCAACTGCTTGATGTCGTCGTATTCTAACCCTTCGAGGTAGGGGGCCAAGAATGTTAAAAAATTATAATATCCCTGGCCACCGGCGAAGTTTGTCTGGGCCGACCCGAGGACCTTGACCGCGTGCAAGACCGCGACTTCCGGCCGGCTCGCGGATGCCGAGACGCTGGCTTTGGTGCCGTTGCCGTCCGGCATCAGGCCGTAGTAGAAAAAGTAACGAAGATCCCAGTCCTGGCAGTTCGAGACCAGGAGGCCGGACCCGGCATAGAACATGTGGACGTCGGCGAGCGCGAAATCATACACGTAGTCGTCGTACGGTACCGGGTCGACCCGATCGACCCGGGTCTTCCGGTTGAAGAGGGGGGTGGTATCCCAATCACTGTAGGGGACGAGCCCGCAGAGCGATAGGGACTCGGTCAGACACCGCACCTACTGCCGCAAGACCGGGGACGGGATCGCGGCGATCGTGCCGAAGAGGTCGGTATCCTTGAAGATATCGATCCCCAGCCCGTCG
>JAQVRW010000420.1 GCA_028700875.1 Candidatus Zixiibacteriota bacterium
CAGATCAAGATCGCCGCCGGGGAGCGACTGAACCTCTCGCAGGAGGATATCAAGTTTCGCGGGCACGTCATCGAATGCCGTATAAATGCCGAGGACCCGGCGCGAGGGTTCCGCCCGGCTCCGGGCGTTATCACTTCCTTCCATCAACCGGGAGGGCACGGCGTGCGCGTGGATACCCATGCCTATGCCCAATATGTCATCCCGCCGTTCTATGACTCCATGATCGGGAAGCTGATCGTGCGAGGCAACGACCGGCAGGAAGCGATTATCAAAGCACTAACGGCTCTCGATGAATTCATCATCGAGGGGGTACCGACGACCATAGATTTTCACAAGTGGGTTCTAAATCATCCCGACTTCGTTTCCGGACGTTTTGACACGTCTTTCCTTGAGAAGAGTTTCCGCGAGGAAATGCTGGCTCCCAAGGCGGAACCGGAAAAGACGGGAACCAAAGGGTAATCTACTCGGAGGCAATAGTGAATATTCCAGACGATCTTCTCTACACCAAAGAGCATGAATGGGTGCGCGTCGCCGGCGACGTCGCTGAAATCGGCATTACCGACTATGCGCAGGGTGAACTGGGCGACGTGGTTTTCGTGGAGCTGCCGGAAACCGGCAAAGTCGTCAAGCAGATGTCGGCCTTTGGCACTATCGAAGCGGTCAAGGCGGTTTCGGAACTGTTTTCACCGGTCAGCGGAACCGTGTCGGCCGTCAACGGTCTCATCGAATCCGATGCCGGCGTCATCAACCGCGACCCGTACGGGGATGGATGGATGATCAAGGTGAAATTGTCCGCTCCGGCGGAACTGAACAACCTGTTGAAACCGGACCAGTATCGGAAGCTGCTCGAAGGATAGGCTGCAGAATATGCCATATATACCCAACAGTCGTGAAGACCAAAAGAAGATGCTGGACGCCCTCGGCGTTTCCCGCATCGAAGACCTGTTTACCCCGATCCCGGACAATTTGCGGTTGAAGAAGCCGTTGCCGTTGCCGGAGCCTTTGGCCGAAGCCGAACTTGTCCGTCACCTCGAGGCGCTGGCTTCCAAGAATCGGCCCGGTTGCGTTTCTTTCGCGGGCGGCGGGTTGTATAACCATTTTATCCCCGCGGCGGTGTGGAACCTGGCCGAACGGCCGGAATTTTCCACCGCCTATACGCCGTATCAAGCCGAGGTGGCCCAGGGTACACTGCAGGCCATCTATGAATACCAGACGCACGTCTGCCGTTTAACCGGCATGGACGTGGCCAATGCTTCCATGTATGACGGCGCCACGGCGACTGCCGAGGCCGCCATGCTGGCCGTGGCCCATACGGGGCGCCATCGCATTGTCGTCTCGGAAACGGTCAACCCGATGTATCGCGAAGTGCTGGCGACGATGGCCGCCGCTCGGAATGCGGAAATAGTCGTTCTTCCGTCGAACGAAGGAGTCACCTCCGCGGATGCCATGAAACGGGCCATTAATGATCAGGCCGCGTGCCTGATTCTGGCCCAGCCGAATTTCTTCGGCATGCTGGAGGATCTCGAAGCCGGCGAGAAAGCGATTCATGCCGCCGGAGGGTTGTTCATTATGGTGTTCGACCCGATTTCCCTGGGCATCCTGAAGACTCCGGCCGAATACAACGCGGATATCGCCGTGGGCGAGGGACAATCGCTTGGTATTCCCCGCAGCTTTGGCGGGCCGCTTCTGGGGATTTTCGCCTGCCGGCAGGAATTCATCCGCAAACTTCCGGGACGTCTGGTGGGACGCACGGTCGATGCCGACGGCAAAACCGGATTCGTTCTCACGCTGCAAACCCGCGAACAGCACATCCGTCGCGAAAAGGCGACCTCCAATATCTGCAGCAACGAGGCGCTTTGCGCCACGGCGGCGACCATTTACATGTCGCTGATGGGCAAGCAGGGATTACCTAGGGTGGCGCGGCTGGCGACGGAACGGGCCCATTACCTGGCCGACAAGATCGCGGCCCTGAACAAATACGCGGTCCGGACAAATCGGCCGTTTTTTAAAGAATTCGTCGTCGATACGCCGTTGCTGGCGAAGGATATCATCGCCACGCTGGGTCGGTCCGGGATCGTGGCCGGCATTGACCTCGGCCGTTGGTACCCGGCGATGGACCGGTGCCTGCTGGTGGCGGTGACCGAAATGGTCTCCGTGGCCGATTGCGATGCCTATGCCGGGTTGTTGGCGCAGGCGGCAGGCTGATCCGAACGCCGAAACTGCAAATCCTCTACGGGGGGCGCGGGATATGATGGAACGGGATGACGATACATATCAGGAGCCGGCAAACGAGTCTCCTGATGATAATGTCCAATGGGTCGTGGTCGGCGAGACGGAGAGCCGGACGCTGGCCGAGTTCGCGGTGGACGGTCTGAAATCATATGAAATCCCGGCGGTGCTCGACTCCCGTCCGGGGGTCTTGGGAACCGCCGGATTACCTATGCGCTCCATTCGCGACGGTCATCTGGAAGCATTCAAGATCATGGTGCCCGAGGAGTTTTCCGAGGAAGCCGCTGAACTGGTGAAAATGTTTCTGGGAAGTGACGAGCCGGGCGACGATGATGAACTGCCCGACAATGACGAAGAGGAGGGGTGATATGCCGTTTTGTCCAAAGTGTCGTTATGAATACGAGATCGGCATTCGGGAGTGTCCGGATTGCGGGGCGAAGCTGGTCGACCGCCTTCCCGACGAGGATGCCCAAGCCCCCGGTGAGCATGACTATAAAGACTGGATCCCTCTGGCCAACCTGACGTCTCAGCAGATGGCCGAGATGGTTTTGGAAAGTCTTCGGGCCAAGGATATCCCGGCGGTCATTCATTCCGGAGTAGGGTATTTCGGCCAGGCCGGTACCATGGGAACGTCGCTCTATGCCCCGATCGGCGGCGCGTATACGCTGCTGGTGCCGCAGGAATATATCGAGGACGCCGATGCCGAAGGACGGTTGATCATG
>JAQVRW010000421.1 GCA_028700875.1 Candidatus Zixiibacteriota bacterium
ACAAGAAAGTCGTCGGCTGGCTTTCCGGCCGGATGGAATTCGGCCCGAGGGCGTTGGGCGCGCGAAGCATCCTGGCCGACCCGCGCTCGACCGACATGCTGGCCACATTGAATCTCAAGATCAAATTTCGGGAATCATTCCGGCCGCTGGCCCCGGCCGTGCTGGCCGAAGACGCCGGTCAATACTTCGAATTGGACACGCCCTCACCATATATGCTTCTGACCGCTCCGGTACGAACCGAACGACGCCTCCCTTCGGCGGAGGGTAAAGATTCCTCTGACGGGATCGAACGTATTTACCAAACCCGTAGCGATATTCCCGCCGTGACCCATCTCGACTATTCAGCGCGGATTCAAACGGTTGATGGCCGTGACAACCCCCGTTTCCATGCCCTGATAGCCAAATTCAAGGAATTGACCGGGTGCGCCGTCCTGGTCAACACCTCGTTTAACGTCCGGGGAGAACCGATCGTCTGCTCGCCGCAGGAAGCGTACCGTTGCTTCATGAAAACCGGCATGGATACGCTGGTGCTTGAAAATCTGATTCTAGAGAAGACCGAACAACCGGCTTGGGCCGATGATGAAGTAGGATACTGACGATGGCCAAGACGCGCACGCCGATATTCGAATTGCGTCGCTTCGGGATAACGATGGCGATTATTCTGGCAATTGCCGCCGCTTTTTGCCCGTGGCAGGGCCGATGGGCGGGCCCGGTCTGCCTGGGGGCGTCCGGAATGATGGCCTTGGTGGCGGTATTCTGCCCGAACATCTTGAAACCGTTCGAATGGGCCTGGATGAAGTTTAGTCGAGCCCTGGGAGTAGTCACGACTTTTCTTATCCTGACTCTCACGTATTATCTTCTGCTTACCCCGATCGGTCTGATTATGCGACTGGCCGGCAAACCCGGCCTGAAGCTGAAATGGGACCGCGATGCCTCCGGTTATTGGGAGCCGGTGGAAACCGACGGCCCGTCGCAACGATTAGACAAACCGTTCTGACATCGACCAAACCGATTGCCACGCGGCAGGACCCTTTACAGACAATAGAAAAGGCAGGACCGAACTTCGATCCTGCCTTTTCAGGTTCGCGGGAATTTGATGCCGCGCTTCAGCCTATATGAACAGCGGGGCCAGCACCAGCGTGATCGTCGACAGAAGCTTAATGAGCACGTGGAGCGACGGCCCGGCGGTGTCCTTGAAGGGATCGCCGACGGTATCCCCGACGACCGCTGCGCCGTGGGTCGGGTTTTTCATTTTCGTGCCGTCGGGAGCGGTCAGATATTTGCCGCCGAACGCCCCCGTCTCGATATATTTCTTGGCGTTATCCCAGGCGCCGCCGCCGTTGTTCAAGAACAACGCCATCAGAATCCCGCCGATCGTCCCCACCATCAGCAACGCCGCCACGGCTTCGGCCGAGATCAACGGGTCGGCGTCGGTGATGAACATTTTGAACACGATGCCCACCGTGATCGGCATGAGCACGACCAAAAGCCCCGGAGCTACCATCTTCCGCAGAGCCGACTTGGTGACAATATCGACGCAGGCGCCGTAGTCGGGTTTGAAATCGGGCGGGAACTGGATGATATCGTTCACGCGAGGCAGTTTGGCGTATTGCCGCCGGACTTCCTCGATAATCGACTGGGCCGCCTTGCCCACCGCCCGAATAGCCATCGAGGAGAAGAGGAAGACCAGCATGGCGCCCAACAGCGCTCCGACGAAAACCACCGGTTTGGATAGATCAACCTTGAAGACATAATCGCTTCCCAGGCCGGCGTATTGAACAACTTCGTCCATGTACGCCTGGAACAACAGAAACGCCGCCAGAGCCGCCGACCCAACTGCGTACCCCTTAGTCAACGCCTTGGTGGTGTTGCCGACCGAATCCAGGCGGTCTGTTTTTACGCGGACGCTTTCCGGCTGCTGCGACATCTCGACAATCCCGCCGGCGTTGTCGGTGATCGGCCCGAATGTGTCCATGGCCAAGATATAGGCCGCCGTCGCCAGCATCCCCATCGTCGCCACAGCCGTGCCGAACAACCCGCCATGCATCCCCGATTCGGCCGGGAACGCCGACCGTCCCAGGTAGTAGGCCCCCAGAATCGCCACCCCCATCACCAACGTCGGCATCCAGGTGCACTCGAGCCCTACGCCGATGCCGGCGATGATATTTGTCGCCGGGCCGGTCTTAGATGCTTCGGCGATGCTTTTGACCGGCCGGTATCTATATTCGGTGTAGTATTGCGTGATAAAAACGAAGGCCACCGAGGTCAGCACCCCTATGATTCCGCACAGGAAGAAATGCCACCAGGCATCGGGAGCGGCCGGCGTATGCAGCAGCCAGTAGGTCGCCGCCCCGAAACCGATCATGGCCAGGACTACGGCGATATAGTACCCGCGGTTCAACGCCTGCAACGGGTCCATCTTTTCTTCCTTATCCATCCGGACCATCATGATCCCGACAATCGACGCGATAATCCCAAACGCACGGGCGATCAGCGGAAACATGATCACCCCGATCACCCCCATCGAAAACCCCATGCCGGCCCTCTCGGCCGACATCGCCAAAGAGGCACCCAAAATCATGGCCCCGATATTCTCCGCGGCGGTCGATTCGAACAGATCGGCGCCACGCCCGGCGCAGTCGCCCACGTTGTCCCCCACCAGGTCGGCAATCACCGCCGGGTTGCGGGGATCGTCTTCCGGAATACCCGCTTCGACTTTTCCCACCAGGTCGGCGCCGACATCGGCCGCCTTGGTATAAATCCCGCCCCCCAATTGAGCGAAAAGGGCCACAAACGATGCCCCAAAACCGTACCCGACGATCAGAAGCGGAATCTTGGTCGCTTCGACGCCGCCGACCACGCCGACGAGGGCATACAAACCGGCAACGCCCAGAAGGCTCATGGCCACGACCAACAAACCCGATACGGCGCCGCCGCGAAG
>JAQVRW010000422.1 GCA_028700875.1 Candidatus Zixiibacteriota bacterium
GTTGCCGCGTCAAGATTGTCGCAATAGGCGCCGATCTGAAAGCCGAATGCCCCGTCCCGGTATCGCTCCGCTCCGCCTTCCAGACTGCCGGCCAGCATGAACAACTGCCAGAACTTCTCTTCCAGCGTCATGCGCGACAAGAGGTCCTGTACGCGCGTCTCGATCGGCTGACTCGTGTCCTTGTATGGTTGCGCCGCAGCCACGCGGGCAGTGAGAAGCGCCAGCATGATAATCAAGGGTATGGCGCGGGTGATGCGGTACATGTTCACATCATACTCCTATCGCACTGCTATTTCATCGATAAAGATCCACGCTTCCCCTCCGGCTCCTTTATGCCAGATAGGACAAGTTTTCAGGCTGACGGCCCTCACTCTGATATACTGCGCCACGCACGGCTCAAGCCGGATATTGAACGGGGCGATGACGACGCCGCCCCGGTCCGCCGGAATGGTATCGGCGACCGTACCGACCGTGCGGAAATTTCGGCCGTCATCGGAAAGGGAAAATTCGACCGTCAGCGGCATAAACACCCACGAATTGATATCCTGGAGAAAATCTGTTTCGATGGTCGCAATCGTTTGCCGGGAGCCGAGGTCAACCGTTGCTTCCATATCCTCCCCCTCGAACCCCAGCCAGTGCATGTGGTAATCATCCCAGCCCTTGAACCCATCGGTTAGGGCCGACGACTCGCCGTTGTGATACTTGGGGCTGGCGGGCGGGGTGAGGGTGACCGGTTTAAACAGGGCCAGATGTGATTTTCCACTTTCATTCAGGAATCGGTCAGTCGATGCATAATACTCATCGGGAGAGATGCCGTGCTCCCATAGCTTGGGGATATCGGCATCCTTGCAGCGACGGACAAACGTCGTGAGAAGTGATTCTATGTCCGGCCTGACCCGGAGTCGACCGTCTGTATCTAAAGTAAAAGCGCCCCAGTCACCGACCCCGGCGACCTTGGCTTGTTCCAATATGGCAAACTGCAAAGGCAATCGGGCCGTCCAGACGCGGGACAGAAAAACCGAATCGTCGGCGACCGCCGCCTCGGCCTGGTCGAAAATGGCGTTGTAGGTATCGATCATCCCGAACGACAGGTAGCCGTTTTTCGAGGCGGTGGGATATCCGTAGATCCAAAGATCCTCGCCGGATGCTTGCAAAGCCGCCTGCATGGTGTCGATATATTGCCGGATGTGGGGCGCGGCGTTGCCGTAGAAACCCCCAAGAAAATCATCCATCACGGAATCGACATTGAGATACGGATTCCAGAGCAGTTTGGCGATCAGGTAGCTGCGTAGTTCGGCGAACTCCCCGTGCATGACCGCCAAACCCTGCTCGAAAACGGAGGTGATGCCGTTCTTGGCGAAAAATTGGATATTTGGCTGCAGCACGTGCAGATTGGGAAAGGGACTGACCAGATTGCGATATTGGATGACATAATCCCACAAGAAGATATTGTGGGTCAGCCGGCACCAGTCCTCGACGTCTTTGACAAACGAGGCGGACGTGGAATCCTCGACCAACGGCTTACTGCGATTACATTCGATACTGCAAAGCATGATGTTGACATTGGGCCGGGGTTTCAGATGTTTGGGGGCGGAACGGGAATACTGATACGCTAAAGTCGAGATAGTCTTGTCCGGGAATTCGTCGGCCACGCGGTTGACGAAGGCCAGAATCGATCCCGACGGCGATCCTTCGGCGCTGTCTATGGCCCGGCAGGCGGCGCATTCGCAGGGGAGATAGGTATCATTCTGAGAGACGGACCAGAACTCCGCCTCTGGTTTCGCCCGCATCCGCGCCCGCAGTTCATCCACCACGATACGAAAAACGTCGGGATTCGACAGGCATAACTGCCCCGCGGCAGTGCGCTTTCCCATCGATAAGGAAAAGTACTCCGGGTGCTCGGCGAAATATTTCTCCGGCGGCGCCAATATCTTGAAGGTATGGACGAAGAGGCCGAAATCTTCGTTGGAATTCAGCTTGTGCCAGGCGTTATAAGTCGAATTGCGAAAATCCTCCATGCGGAAGGTGATAGACGGTACCTGGGTGTCGTCGATATTCGGAATAACGATAGTGGGTCGTTTCGGGACAACCGTAACCGTCGGACTGAACATGCGGCACCCGAGATAGGTCTCCAGGAATGTATAGACGGCGTTTTGGAGGCCATAATCGGTGCCGGCGGTCAGATACAAGTTCCCGCCCTCGGTTCTGATCCGGAAGCCGTCACGCCCGAGATTGCCGACGTTCAAGTTCGAATCGCTACTGGCCCCGATTTCAAAAATGACCCGATGCCCCGTCCGGCTGAGATCGGAGACAACCGGAAGTCCGGCGCCGGACGACTGCCGAATATAGTTCCGAAAAACCTCGATGTTGGCGGCAATCTGTGGCGACGCCGGGGGAGACACGTACAGACTAAAATCGCTTTGGCCGTCTTTGACCAGAATCAGAGAATCGGAGGCGGCATTGCCACTACCGCCCAGAAAGAAAAGGATGACCAGCAATCCCAAGGACAGCCGGAATGATTTCATGGCTTCTCCGGGGTGAAGCACAACGTCCAGGCATAACTGCACGGCGGATCGGTCCGCACCGATTCCGGCAGATGAACCACAAATCCCGTGGCGATCTTTTCCCATTTCAGAGGTTCTGTCACTCCCAGCATCATCACCGGGCTTCCGGCTTTGGGCGCAAAAGCCGTTATCGTCATGGTTTCGGGCGGCTGTTTTTCACTCTCGTCGGCCAGATAAACGGCATTGATGGTCCCATCCATCATCCGCGTAAAACAGATTTTCCCCTCTTTGTAGGGCGCAATTGCCCGAGTGCCATATAGGGCGCTGCTGTTGACTTTCATCCAGGCGCCGAGTTCCTTAAGCCGTTCCAGTGACGCCGGCGCGAGTTCCCCTTCCGGGCTTGGGCCGATATTGAGCAACAGGTTGCCTCCCTTGG
>JAQVRW010000423.1 GCA_028700875.1 Candidatus Zixiibacteriota bacterium
CGCGCCATCAAGACCGGTTTCGGCAAAGAACCGTTCTTCACCAAGGAAGGCGGGTCGATCCCGGTGGTCGAGACTTTCAAGACCGCGCTGGGCATCGATACGCTTCTAGTGGGATACGGCCAGCAGGATGACAACGCCCATTCCCCCAACGAGCGGTTTTCCATCCGGGATTTCCAGCGCGGTTGCCTGACTTCGGCGGCGCTGTTGGATGAACTCTCGAAGGTGAAAGTCTAAGCATGGATTTGGGTCTTAAGGACAAAGCGGCATTGGTGACCGGGGCCTCAGCGGGCCTCGGTCTGGCCGCCGCCGCGGCATTGTTCTCAGAAGGGGCACGGGTAGCAATATGTTCCCGCGACGAGAAGCGAATAACCGCCGCGGCCGGTTCCCTATCAAATGATTCCGCCAAAGTTCTGCCGGTCGTCTGCGATCTGACGGTCGCCGAACAGATAGACCGCCTGATCGGAACGGTCGAAGATCGGTTCGGCCGGATAGATATTCTGGTCACCAACTGCGGCGGCCCGCCCACCGGGCGGCACGACACGGTCACCGAACGGGAATGGGAACTGGGGTACGGCCTCACCTTCATGTCGACCATTCGCTTGATCCAAAGGGTCATCCCCGGTATGAAAAAGCAACGATCCGGACGGATCATCCTGCTCACGTCGGTTTCCGCGCGGCAGCCGATTGACAACCTGCTTCTTTCCAACAGCTACCGGGCCGGTCTGCTCGGGTACGCCAAATCGATTTCCAATGAACTGGGGCCGTTCGGCATCACGATCAATACCGTCATGCCGGGATATACCCGAACCGAACGCCTCAACTATCTGGCCGCGAGCATCTCGGCCCAGACAGGGAAAAGCGAAGAAGAAGTCTTCGCCGGGTGGACGAGTACCGTCCCGATGGGACGCCTGGGAAAACCGGAAGAGTTGGGCGTGCTGGTCGCCTTCCTGGCGTCCGAACGAGCCGGATTCATCACCGGCACGGCCACGGCCGTCGACGGCGGACGCACCCAGGGAATATAGACCGGATGAACCGTTCCCGAAGCGTTCCTCTCTTCATGCTCGTCATCATCGCCACTGTCCATCAAGTCCTGATGGGGGGGACGTTTGTCTTCGCCCGGTACGCTCTTCAGCAGGTGGATCCATTCACCGTGGGCTTTATCCGCTATACCGTGGCCGGGTCGATTCTCATGGCCGTTTCCCGATGGCGGACGCGCGGTTCGAACGCCGCGCCGGTCACCCCGGCCGATCGGAAACGAATCTGGTTGTTGGGGGCGGTCATCATTCTCGGCAACCAGACGCTGTATCTGTATGGCCAGGCCTTCACCACGGCCGTCCACGGCGCTTTGCTTTTTACCCTGACGCCGATATTCGTTTATCTCATGGCCATGCGGCATCTCGGCGAAAAATGGTCGCTGCTTAAGGGAGCCGGCATCCTCATGGCCGTGGCCGGATCGATGTCCATCTTGCTCGATCGCGGTCTGAACCTTGATTGGGCGGCCTTGAAAGGTGACCTCTTTATCTTCGTCTCGGTCGCAGCCTGGGCTTCGTATCTGGTCTGGGGCAAACCGCTGGTGGGCAAGTACGGCGCCTTCCGCGCCAGCGCCTACACGCTGGCTTCCGGCGCGCTCATCTATTTCCCCTTTGGCCTGTACCGTTTTCTGACGGCCGACCTCAGTCGCCTGGACACCATGGGATGGTGGTCGATCGTCTATGTCACCATGGTGACATCCGTCATCGGATATTCCATCTGGTACTGGCTTCTTAAATTCATGGAAGCCAGCCGGGTTTCCGTTTTATCCAATGCACAACCGATTGTCGCCGGAGCGCTGGGGTTTTTCCTTCTCCGGGAAACGGTAACGGCGCCGTTTATTGTCGGGGCGATTATTATCCTGATCGGGGTTATGCTGACTCAGATGGCCGGTGGAAAAACAAAAGGCCCCGAAGCCGTCGCCGCGGGACCTTTGCCATAGTTTCCTATTTCGAATCGGTTGATTACTTGGCTTTCAATGCCTGAGCGGAAAACGCCTTCTCCAGTTTGGGATCGGTGAAGATTCCGTCTTTGCGAATCAACTTGCCGTCGAACCAGATTTCGCCGCCGCCGTAATCCTTGCGCTGGATGAGAACCATGTCCCAATGGATGGCGGAATGGTTTCCGTTGGAGGCTTCGTCATAGCAGGCCCCCGGCGTCAGGTGCAGCGATCCGGCGATTTTCTCGTCGAACAGGGTGTCTTTCATCGGATGCAAGACGAACGGGTTGACGCCCAGGGAGAATTCCCCGGTATAACGGGCGCCCTTGTCGGTGTCGAGGATTTGATTGAGCCGTGCGGTCTGGGTCTGACTGGAGGCTTCGATGATCTTTCCGCTCTTGAACTTCAGCGATACTTTCTCGAACGTGATCCCTTCTTCCAACGTCGGTGTGTTGAAGGTGATCGTCCCGTTGATCGATTCCTTGATCGGGGCCGTGTACACCTCGCCGTCGGGAATGTTCTTGGTGCCGTCGCACTTGATAACCGGGATGTCCTTGATGGAGAAGGTCAAATCCGTGCCGGGGGAGACGATCCGGACGGCGTCGGTTTTTTTCATCAACGTCACCAGGGGGGCCATCGCCTTGGACATCCTGGCGTAGTCGAGGCAACAGACGTCGTAGTAAAACTGTTCGAACTTTTCCTGGCTCGTCTCGGCCAATTGGGCCATGGCGTTATTGGGAAAACGCAGGACGCACCACTTGGTGCGCTTGACCCGCTGTTCCAGATGTACCGGTTTGTAATACAACATCTGGTTCAATTTCAGCTGCTTGGGATCGATGTCGGCCAGGTCGAAGGGATTGTCCGAACCGCGCAGACCCAGATAGGCGTCCATCTGCTTCATCAGTTTCAGGTGCAGCTGCCCGAAGGCTTTCAATTGGGCCTCCGTCGCGCCGGCGATCCATTCCCGCTG
>JAQVRW010000053.1 GCA_028700875.1 Candidatus Zixiibacteriota bacterium
GGAAGACATAGCTGATTATATACACGGCATCCCCGACGTTGTTTTTCCCATCACAGTTGGCATCGCCGGCCTCCAATGGGTCAGGTGCGGGTCCTTCACGGAAAATATAGCTGACGATATAAATAGCGTCGCCGACGTTGATCTTCCCGTCGCCGTTGGCGTCGCCGCAGAGGTAGTCACAGGCGTCGCCGATTCCATTGCCATTGCTGTCTGTCTGGGTAGGATTGGATACATCCGGACAATTGTCGCACAAGTCGCCCCACCCGTCAGCATCCGTGTCCAATTGGTTTTCGTTGGTGACTGCCGGGCAATTGTCGCAGGCGTCGCCCAAGATGTCGCCGTCCGCATTCGCTTGGTCCGCGTTGGCCACGGCCACGCAGTTGTCGCAAACATCGCCGACGCCATCGTTGTCGCCATCGATTTGATCGGCATTGGCGACTGTCGGGCAGTTGTCGCAAGCATTTCCGTAACCGTCGTTGTCGCCGTCCATTTGATCGATATTGGCAACTGAAGCACAGTTATCACAAACGTCGCCTATGCCATCGCCGTCGCCGTCGATCTGGTCGGCATTGGCGATTGCCGGGCAGTTGTCGCAAGCATTTCCGTAACCGTCGTTGTCGCCGTCAATTTGATCGATATTGGCAACTGAAGGACAGTTATCGCAAACATCGCCTATGCCGTCGTTGTCGCCATCATTTTGATCGACATTGGCGACTGAAGGACAATTGTCACAAACATCGCCTACGCCGTCGTTGTCGCCATCGGTCTGGTCGACATTGGCGACTGCGGAGCAGTTGTCGCAGGCGTCGCCGATTCCGTCACTATCGGAATCAACCTGGTCGTTATTAGCGTCCGACGGGCAGTTGTCGCAGGCATCACCGATCCCATCCGTATCCGAGTCCATTTGGTCGTCATTGACCACCAGGGGACAGTTATCGCAGGCGTCGCCCAAGATGTCGCCGTCCGCATTCGCTTGATCCGTATTGGCGACCGCCATGCAGTTGTCGCACGGGTCACCAATCCCATCGGCGTCGACATCAGCCTGATTGGCGTTGGCAACTGCCGGGCAATTATCACAAGCATCACCGATCCCATCACTATCGCCATCGATTTGATCGGCATTGGCGACCAAGGGGCAGTTGTCGCAAGCATCACCGGTCCCATCACTATCACCATCGATCTGGTCGGCATTGGCGACTGAAGGACAGTTGTCACAAACGTCGCCTACGCCATCGCTGTCGGCATCGACCTGGTCGGCGTTGGCAACTGTCGGGCAGTTGTCGCAAGCATCACCCACCCCGTCGGCATCGATATCCGCCTGATCCTGGTTGACGACCGCTGGGCAATTGTCGCAGGCATCGCCGACGCCATCACCGTCATTGTCCGTCTGCGCCGGATTGGCGACTAGGGGACAGTTGTCACAGGCGTCGCCTATACCATCCTGATCGGTATCGACATTGGCAATGGCCAGCGTGCCGGGACTGACCAGGGCCTCAAAACCCTGACCGCTGCAATCGCTAAACAGCGGTAGGGAGACCGGTGGGTAGAAGGTGCTATCGATCGTGACAACCTGGTCCGGTGTAGCCACGGGAATATCGAAATGAAGCCTGACCAACAACCCCTGACCCGACGGAACCGGGGATTCTTCGACCACCACCATGCCGATATTGACCCGCTGGTTGACGGTATCGATCTGGACAGGTTTGGTTCCGACATAAGCCACGCGGCTGTCCACGAATGACACGGAATCCAGGGTGATGGCGGAGGAGTTCCATTTCAGGGGCAATTGCATGCCGCATATGTCTTCGTCATTGTATAAATACACTTCGACGACCGCCTTGCCGCCGGACGAAGCACAGATGTCATTTACCCGAATTGTATCGCGCACGCCCGGATCCGGAATCATCCGACTGGACGGCGCGGCGAAAGCCGGACATAAAGCAAAGACTAATAGAATGACCATGACCAGTGATGTCGAAGTCTTCATTTGTTCCCCCGAGGGTTCATGTGATCATCAACGATAAGAATAAAGTGTGGACGCCCCCGGATGTATTTTCGAAGGGGGGCGCTATTACCGTCTACTAATAAAATATGTACAACTTCTTGTTTGTCAACCGATTTCAGGCGGTAATCGAAGCGGGAACCTTGGCCGGAAATAGTAGTTATACCAATCGATAGGAGTGGAAAATACAACCGAACGACTTCCTGGATGGACGACAGATTTGACGCCATAAGGAAACCGGCGGCCCTGAAAGGCCGCCGGTTTCTTCGAAAGCTCCGGCGATCATTTGGATCGGAGCACTATGCGAAGTATTTCGCCCGGATACCAGAGACGCATGCGCGGGCCCCAGGTGCCGGCTCCACGGGAAACGATAACCGGCATGCCGTCGACGATACATTCCCCGGCAAATAACGGATTGGCCAATCCGGTGAAATAGCTGAACGGCCAGAACCAGAGTTGCCCGCCATGAGTATGACCGCTGAGCATCAACCCGACTCCGTTGGAGGCGACGAATTCGGCGTATCGCGGCCGATGAGACAGGAAAATCGTCGCGCACGAATCGGGTCTTCCCGAAAGCGCGCGCCCGATCCGGCCGGTCGAATCGGGAACCGCGCCATGATCATGGCCGTCATCGATTCCTGCCAGGATCAATCCCGGTTCAAGCTCGCTCCATTGATTCCGCAGCATATGGACCCCGGCCTCTTCCAGAAACCAAACGGTGGAATCGAGCCCGCCGTGGGATTCGTGGTTGCCGGTGACCCCCCATACGCCCAGAGGAGCGGATATTCCCCGGATCAGGTGCATCATGCTCTTTTTGCGCTCACCGGGACTGTCTCCCTCGAAAATATCCCCCAGCAGGATCACGCCGTCGGCCCGCAGCGCATTCACCTGTTCGATCCGTTCTTCCAGCCACTTTTGATCGAGAAAATCGCCCACGTGCAGATCGGAAACAACCGCCAACGTCAGGCCGTCGTATTGCGGCGGAAGTTGAGCCAAATGGACTTCGTAATCGCGCACAACCGGCGCCCGAAAACCCTGGTACAGGGCGAATATGGAAAGAAGTATCCCCGCCGCAAACGCCGTGCTGCGCAACGTCGTGAGATGCCTTCGGAACAGCAAGCCAAACAGCGTGACCAGATCGACGATGAAAAGGCAGGTGAAGATCAGAAAGATCGTCCCCAGCCAATTCATGGTGAAAAGCTCGATCGGCCGGGACAGGACAGTCAAGCCGATATCATCGGCTATCCCCGGCAGGAAATAGGTTGCCCACAGGGCAACAGTTATGATAAACAGGGACAGGCGGGAGATATTGCGTTTGACGATCGGCAACGACGATGCGCGCCAGAAGAGATAGAGGTGGAAGACAGTCCAAGCGGCGAGTAATATGGTATGGAACACGATCAACGACTCCAATCAAAATACGACTAGTTCAAGCTCCGTATCGGTCAGTGATAAAGGAGAAGCCTGCCGCCTGAATTTTCATCAATTGTAAACCGGGTTTCTCGCGCATGACCATAAAAAAGCGGAGAGGCAGGGAATCGAACCCTGGGACCCCGCGAGGGGTCAACGGTTTTCGAGACCGCCCCGTTCAACCGCTCCGGCACCTCTCCGTCTCGTACCAGATAGCCCGTCCCCTTGTCCGAGAACGAGTCTGTGCCGCCAAATTAGCAAAATTATGAGCCCTGTAAAGGGAAATCTTCGCCACGGCCTGGCCGCGAGCCGGCGCTATGACCCGAAAGAGCCGTCCCGGCGACCGCTCCTCTCGCTTTCCAAGCGATCCCAAAGCATCTCAAGAGACTTCAGCCGGGGACGAAACAGCTCGAATCCGATAAGGGTCATGGCCACGAACAACATCATCACTTCGATTCTCATGCCGATGACCACCAGCACCAGCCCATAAAACGTGCAGGAGAGATTGAGACTATAAATGGCCCACGACAGACTCATAGCGCTCTTTTCGAACTGCTCCTCCGCCGGGAGGTCGGCCAGCCCGATCACCGACCGAGGGGGGCGCTTGCGAATAAACGCGGCTAGGGCCAGATCGGCCACGCCCATCACCAGTAGAATAATGAAAAACATCCGGTTTTCGGGCTGCTCCGCAAAAGAGAATCCCGAGGTGTCAAAAATATTCCCGCGCAAAAGCGCCATCACCACCAACAACGTGGTTGGCACGATGACGTTCATGACCAGCCCAATGAAGGTTACTCTGACCAGGATCCCCGGGAGATTAACGGGACTCGACATCGTGACTGCCTCCTCTGCTCTGGCGGACTTCACGGAAAAAGGCCCGCATGAGGTCGGCGACCTCGTCGGCCATGACCCCGCCCTCCAGCTCCACGCGATGGTTCAAACGCGGTTCCACGGGAATAGTGAAAATGGATCCACAGGCGCCGAATTTGGGATCGGCCGCCCCGAAAACGATCTTCTGTATCCGGGCCAAAACCGCCGCCCCGGCACACATGGAGCAGGGTTCCAACGTACAGTACAGCACCGCTCCATCTAACCGCCAGTCATCGGCCGCCTGGCAGGCCGAGGTAATGGCCAGTATTTCTGCGTGGGCGGTCGGGTCTTTGAGCTTCTCCGTCTGGTTGTACCCCCGTCCCAGAATTTGTCCGTCCCGGACAATCACCGCTCCGACAGGGACTTCGCCTATCCGGTAGGCCTTTTCCGCCTCCGTCAGGGCGACACGCATCCAATAGCCGGTATCAGCCGCGCCGTCAAACATCGTGGAATACCTGCTTCCTTTCCTTTCGAACAAATGTACCCGACAGGCGCCCCTCCGGCAAGCCTTTTAACCGACGTTTCACCTGCCAACGGCTTTTCTCTCCGGCAGGGTGGATTCCGACAGACTCGGCCCATAGTTTGCTGGAATAGTCTCAGACGTATAACGAATCCAAAAGTAGGGAGAACCCTTACATGAAATGTGCACATTTTTTCATTACCCTGCTCGCGGTATTGCTCATCGGCGCGATACCTGCCGTCGCCTCGGTGTACACGTATTCGCCTGCTGATCCCGATCTCGGCGATCTGGACCATTACAACGCCTATACGTGGAAGATCAATTGGGCCCATACCGGCGAAACCATCACCGGCGCCTCCCTGACTTTCCATGACATGTATGACTGGATCGTCGAAGATGGTGATATTCTTTGGGTCAATCTCCTCAATACGCCGCCGACGACGGCCAGCGGCATCAGGGTGTACTCGGACAACCAGAACCCCAGCAACTATTTCGCGAATTGGGATGGGGCCCTGGTCGGCACCTGGACCGATCCGCAGGGTGAACATCCCCATGGCGATGTCACCTTCAATTTCAATCCCGGAATGGTCGGCACCCTGAATACGTATGCGGCCGACGGCGTCTTCGGGTTCGGTCTCGATTCCGATTGCCACTTCTACAACACCGGTGTTTCTTTGGCCGTGACCACCAATCCTATTCCGGAACCGGCGACCATGCTTTTGGTCGGGTTCGGCCTGGTCGGTATGGGGATCGCCCGCCGCAGAAAATAAGTTTCGCCCCCTGATTCAACCTGAGAAAAAAGGCGGCTCGCCAAGCCGCCTTTTTTTATGGCCGTGCATGATTTTGGTATTGTCGATGCCGTATGATTCGCCGCGTCTCGTCTACGGACCGCAGACCGGCGCCGGGCCGCCCCGGAATATGTAACTGATAATGTAGACGGCGTCGCCGACAGTAATCTTGCCGTCGCCGTTGGTATTGGCCTCCTGCGGGCAATTGGGCGCCGGACCGGACCGGAAGATGTAATTGACGATAAACACGGCGTCGCCGACGTTAATCTGACCGTCGCCATTGGCGTCGCCGGGATGCAGGCAACAGGCGCTCACGATGTCGTAGTCGTCTGCAAAAGCGCGCGCCTTCTCAACCTGACCGGTCAGATATCCAAGCCCCGTCTTGGAATTGACCAACACCACGGCGATATTGTGCGTATCGCCCGGATGCAGATTGTATGAGCCAAAGGTCACCAACATCGAAAGATCCACATATTGTGAATCGGGGTCGGGCGACTGGAAGAGACTGTACCCGACCTTTTCTTTCATCAGACGATAGATGGCGCCGGGAGGGAACGGCGCCTGACTGCCGTAAGGACCGCTTGAATACACGTAGGTGGCATTGTCCAGCGTCATGGCGTTCCTGAATGTCCGGCCCGGTTCGAGCCGGGCGATGGCGCCGTATCGATCACTCGACTCCTGCGGACAGAAGGCCTCTGTGGAATCATCCTGGTTATATTCCCCCCCGAACTGATAGATAACTCCCATGCTCTCATCGTACCCGGAGCCGTTGTTAACCATGGAATCAGAAGGAATATCCCAGTCCAGTATCTCGCCGACATAGACTCCCGTCAAGGGCGTCTCCGTCAGATTGTACAGCCGATATTTTTGGATCAAAAAATTGCAACTGTCGGCGCTCTTGGGCACATAGTATTCTGCGGTCATCCCGATGGTCTCATCGGCAGTCCTGAACCTGGCCGTAGCCAGCGTGTAACCGGGATTGCCGGTGGAATCAACCGCAAAAGCATCCCCATCGGGTCGCAGGGCGCCATCGTCGTAGATATTGTTGCTGAACTCCATCATGAACCGCATCGTGTCGGACGGGTCAGACGGATTCATTCGGCAAATGACCGGCGAACCATCAAACAGATACATGCGCGAATCCGTTTGGGTGCTGAACGTGTCGCAGTCATCGATAAAATCAAACGAGGCATCCCTGGTGATGTTGACCAGCCTACCGCTGCCGAATACACGGATTCGGCTGCAGGCGGTGGCCAATGTCGCGTCGGGGTCGGGTGGACCCTCCAGGGCTTCGAGACACACGGACATGTTCCGGGGGCTGCCCGCCGCTTCATGGGCAATCATCAGGGAGCCCTCCCAGAAATTCGGACCGTAGAGATCGGTTCGCGGATCGGACGCGATCACCCGCACCGTCACTTTGTTGTTGATCCCCGAAGGAATCGTTCCGGCCGTCGGCGTCACTTCCAGCCAACCGTCCCCCTGGTTGTAAACCACGCTGATGTTGAAATGATTATCGGCCGTGCCGGGATTCTCCATGGTGAAATAGACGGTGTCTTTCCCCTGGTACGGAACGAGGAACATATCATAGGGGTATCCGCACAAATCCTCGTCCGCATCATCGACATAGAACGGTTCCTGTACCACGGGACGGCATGGCGTCCTCAACCACATCACCGGATTGGCCGTCCACATCCCCGGCGTATCTTGAACGGCGCTCCCCGCCGAGCGGTCATTGATATACAAAACATCCAGGACATGCCACCCCGCCAAATCGCCGCATACTTCCGTGCGACCATATCGGGCCATTGAGGCCCAGTAATCGCTTTCGCAGTCCCCCGGCGCACAATCCGCCGTTACCGAATTGGTAAGATTCTGAGGCCCGTCCCAACTAAGGCCGCCGTCATCTGAGGCGGTCATGTACAATTCTCCATTCAGGATTCGGGTCGCAGCGTCCATATCGTAACAGGGGTTCGCGCCATTCCCGAACTGGCTGTAAAGCACGTATAGTTTGCCCTGGCACTCCGAGATCGACATCTTGGCAACATCGCTTCCCCATGTCGGGACGGAACAGTTTCCGCCCGTATCCCAGTTGGCCTTGATAATCGGCCGGGCGACCGGCGCCTCTTCCGACCAATGGAAAATCGCCGATTTGCGGCGAAGAAGCGCGGTTGTATCGACCCAGCGACGGCACCCCCAAACGATATGCAGATTGTCCGAGCCGTCGATCAACGCCGCGATGTCGCAGAAAGCCTTGTAATCGCTTGAGGGCGCATACCGGGTGACATTCTCTCCGCTCAATGTCCCCATGATCACTTCATGGCCGATTGACCCATTGCCGATCCCCGAAATCCAGTCGCCCCCCTGGCTGCCGGAGATGGCGTACCAGATATCATTTTCGTATTGGTTGCCGAATTCCTGCGGCGTATCACGCCGGTAATCCACCGGTGCATTCCAAACGATGGCCACCTTGTCGCTGTTCGGCGAGGCCACCACCACCGGATTGATGTTCACGACCGTATCGATGATCCGCTGTGGCGACCACACTCCGACCCCTGCTCCATATCCCCCGACCCGGCGATAGTACGAAATCGTCAGCGGGGAACCACCCGTCCAGCCGGATTCAGCGGCCACCATATGCAAGACCGTTTCGGTCCCCACCTGCCATTCGATCTTGGGCCAGAGATTGGGATTGGTTGGCCCGAGGCCGTCGTTCTGATACCAGCCGAAACTATCGGTCGGTCCATCGAATACGAAATCTCCCGTTGGAGCGTTCGAACCCGTGTCCCAATAGACGCGTGAGGAGAACGGATCGGCATCGATCCGCTGATTTTCCGCGATCATGGCCCGTCCCAATTGATCGGCGTCGACGGCGGCATACCCGGCATACCCGCCCGTGATCCAATGTGAGGGTGAGAAAACCATCTCACATTCGCTCAAATCGTATACCGTGTACGCGATCCCCCTGGGCCCGTCCAACGCGGAATCCGTCTTGATCGTCCAGGCCAGGTTCACGAATCCCGTCCCACGATGTTCGACCTGACGGCCCATGCTGCAGTTATGCTGAAGATCATAAGTGGTCACGCCGATTTGAGTCCCGAACGCGTTGGTGCCGATGATTCCTAATGCCATCGGGGTCCCGGCCTTGCCGGCGGGGGCGACTCCGGCCTCGACTTCTCCGAATCCATACACCGGTGCCAGCCGGATTGGAATGGCCGTCTTGTCGACAACCTTAGCCAATGGTTTGTCGGCCGCAAATGCGGCGAAACAAGCGAAGGCGGTGAGAGCCATGATCGAGATGAGAATGCGGGCAATGAATACTGCCGATGCTTGTCTTATGATCATTTTTCCCTCCTGAACATGAAACACCGAATACGGGCGGCATCGAATTGCGGTTCTAATAGGGCGGGGCAACCACTGCATTCAATAAAAATATACCCTGTTTCAAACTCCATACAAGCGGTTTTTGGGATGAGCCGATAACTCGCCGGAATCAAAACCCGTTAAAAGGCATATGTTTTCCGCGATATTCCAGAAACATCTTGCCCTTTTGGGTGTTTTACATATATTAACAAGCTGCAGGCGGTAGCCCGCGCTAAAAATAGGTGTTTCAAAATGACAATTACGCTTTTGAGAGCAAAAATACATCGCGCCACGGTGACCGACGCCAACCTCGACTACGAAGGCTCGATCGCCATCGACAAAGATCTGATCGAGGCGGCCGGACTGGCCCGGTATGAGCTGGTCCATGTCCTCAACATCAACAACGGTTCCCGGCTGGAAACGTATATCATCGAAGCTCCGGCCGGAAGCGGGACGGTCTGCCTCAACGGTGCCGCCGCCCGTCTGGGGGCCAAAGGGGATAAAATCATCGTCCTGGCCTACGCCCAGTTCTCCACCGATGAAGCCCGCTGGTTCAAGCCCGCTATCATTCATGTCGATAAGGATAACAAGGTAATCGCGTAATGGACAATATCGTGGCCATCGTCCTGGCCGCCGGCAAAGGTAAAAGGATGAAATCGGACCTGCCCAAGGTCCTGCATACCTTGTTTGGCCGACCGTTGATCGAACACCTGGTCGATACACTTATCTCCATGTCTATCAACAGGATAGTGGTTGTTGTCGGACATCGGGCAGACCTGGTTCAAAAAGCTTTGGCCAAATATGGGGATTCGGTGGAATTCGTCGTGCAGGAAAAGCAACTCGGAACCGGCCATGCCGTCATAGTGACCGAAAATGCTCTTTCGGGGTATTCCGGCGACATATTGGTCCTTGCTGGCGATGTTCCCTTCCTGTCGCGGAATACCATCGAGCGGCTGGTGGCGCTCCATCGTCAGGAAAAGGCCGCCGCGACCGTGTTGTCTGCCATTCCGCCGGATCCGAAGGGATATGGCCGGATCGTCCGAATTCCCGGCGGAAATCTGGTTGATCGTATTGTCGAACACAAGGATGCCAACCCAGAGGAACTGAAGATTGGGGAAATCAACAGCGGGACGTTCTGTTTCGACGCCCGGCAACTTTTCCCCGCCCTGCGGGAAGTCAAGGCCGACAATAGCCAGAAGGAATACTATATAACCGACGTCATGGCGATATTGCGTCATAAGGGTCTGAAAACGGCCGTGTGCCTGGCGACGGACCCCGATGAGGCTTTGGGTGTGAATTCGGCCGAACAACTGGCCGAATTGGAAAATCGGTTCGCGGACAAGTCGGGAAATTATGCACCCGCGGGCGGGCGCGGACGTATAAAGAGTTAGAGGGCCCTTCGGCGGGGGCGAAAAATAGTTGACATAGTCGTTTGACAATCGCTACTTGAATGCGTCATAGGTTGCGAGGTCGATAATGAGATACTTTCGATATATCCTGACGGCAGTAGTTCTGGTCATGATGCCGTTGGCGGCCATGGCTCAGATGACCGACAAGGTCGAGGTCAAACAAATCACGGAGAAGTATGACCTGGGACTGACCAAGCGTCCTTCGCTGCCGTTTTTCGACCTGTCCCGCTTCCATATGACACAATCCTATACCATGGGATTCTTTTCCGGCAGCGGCGGCTCCATCAGCCGCGGTCTGTACAGCAATACGATCACTTACCAGTTGGCCACTCCCTTGCGGTTGACGCTGAGCATGGGGATCATGCACGATCCCAGCGCCCTGTGGGGCGACAAACGGTCATCCAATGCGACCACGTTCCTTCCCTCGGGATGGTTGGATTGGCGGCCATCGGAGAATTTCCGGATGCTGGTGGGTTTCGAGACGATTCCGGGCAACTACTACAACGGCTATAACGGCTACAACGGCCATTATGGATATAATGGGTATTACGGAATGGGGAGGTACGATCCCTGGCGCTGGTGATGCTTTTCGGCCATCCCTTGTGTCGTTTTCTCTCCCCTGACATCTTGCATGAGCAAAGAATCCAAAAGACTCAAAGCCGATTCCGCGTACCGCATCAAACGGGCCAGACGGAAAAAACCGATGCGCCTGGTGGAACTGGGCATCGTGGTCCTGTTTTTGATCATCGTCGCCTATGCCGCCTCGACCATGGTGCAGATGACCAAGGGATATTCTCAGGAACGCCCGACAGTCGATTATTTCGTCAATCTGCAGATTCTCAACGGCTGCGGCCAGGCGGGAGTGGCCGGCCTGGTGACCGAACAGCTCGAGAAAACGATACGAAAACCGTTGACGGTCCGGGTGGTTGACGCCGCGAATTTCGACAATTTCAACGTGGACACGACCTTTATCATTTCCCGTGAGGTCGACACCACGGCCGCCAAAATGTTGGCCCGGCAGTTGGGCCTGGATGACGACATCGCGTACCGCGAGCTGGAAGACAATTACATGGATATCGGCGCCACGCTGGTCGTCGGCAAAGACTATCGCCGACTTCTGACGGGCCGACCATCCGGCACGCCCCGGTAACGCCAAATCAAGGAGTATGTAAAACCCCACTAATGACACCTCTTGCTCTCGCCCGTGCCGCAGGTAAGCTGGCCTTATCCAAAAAAGGATTCGATGTCAAGATTCTCAAATTGAGGAAGATCTCCTCGGTGTGCGATTACTTCGTCATCTGCTCCGGTTCGGTGGACGTTCATGTGAAGGCGATCACCGACGCCGTCGAGGACGGCCTGCGGAAAAAGGGAATTCGGCCATCCCATCGCGAAGGGGGTTCCGGTTCGACCTGGGTGCTCCTGGATTACTTTGACGTCGTCATCCATGTTTTTACCGAGGAAGCGCGGCAGTTCTACGCGCTGGAAAAGCTCTGGGGCGACGCCCCTATCGAAACACTGGATTGACGTGCCGAAGCGTGA
>JAQVRW010000054.1 GCA_028700875.1 Candidatus Zixiibacteriota bacterium
TGCGGCAATTCGATCCCAACCAATTTATTGTCATGGCCACGCGTCAGGGGACGATCAAGAAAACGTCGCTGGAGGAATTCTCCAATCCGCGCAAATCCGGCATCAACGCCATCTCGCTGGCCGAGGGAGACACGCTGATCCGCTGCACCGTCACCAACGGCAACAACGACATCATCCTGGGCACCCGCAAAGGCGCCGCCATTCGTTTTCCCGAAGACAAGGTGCGGGGCATGGGCCGGGCGGCGGCGGGGGTCAAGGGGGTCACCCTCAAGAAGGACGACTATGTCATCGACATGGTGGTGGTCAAGCGCCAATCGACCATCCTGTCGATCACCGAAAACGGGTACGGCAAGCGGACGCCGGTGGCCGATTACCGGATCACTAACCGGGGCGGTAAGGGGATCATCAATATCAAATGCACGACCCGCAACGGCGACGTGGTGGCGATCCGCGAGGTGCTCGATGACGACGAATTGATCCTGATGACCAAGGGCGGCATTGCCAACCGCTTGGCGGTTTCCAGTATCAGCGTAATCGGCCGCAACACCCAGGGCGTCCGGTTGATCTCACTCAAGGGGACCGACAAGCTGACCGATGTCGCGGTCGTGTTCGGCAGCCGCAAGACGCTGGTCGCGACCGACGGAGAGGGTGAAAATGGCAATGGCAACGGCGACGATAACGGAGAAGAGATAGAACAGCAGGACCTGAATCTGTAAACCGAACCGCCGTTAGCTAGAGCGGGTGAAGCCGCCTGACGACACACGGGTCTCATGGGCACAAACCACAAGGTGATAATCGGGGATTCCCGCGAGATGCGGGAGGTTCCCGACCAATCGGTGCACCTGATTGTCACCTCGCCTCCCTACTGGCAGTTGAAAGATTACGGCGCGGCCGGTCAGATCGGATTCGATGATACCTACGAAGCGTACATCAACAACCTGAATCTGGTTTGGCACGAGTGCCACCGGGTGCTTCATCCCGGCTGCCGGTTATGCATCAACATCGGCGACCAGTTCGCCCGGTCGGTTTATTACGGCCGGTACAAGATTATCCCCATCCGCACGGAGATCATCAAGTTCTGCGAAAGCGACGGCTTCGATTACATGGGGGCGATTATCTGGCGCAAAGTGACCACCTGCAACACCACTGGCGGGGCCATCGTGATGGGTTCGTTTCCGTATCCGCGCAATGGCATCCTCAAGCTCGATTACGAGTTCATCCTCATCTTCAAGAAATGCGGCGAGGCGCCCAAGGCATCGAAGGCGGTCAAGAAAGCCTTGAAGATGACCACCGAGGAATGGAACGAGTATTTTTCGGGGCATTGGACATTTCCGGGGGAGAAGCAGAAGAAGCATCTGGCGATGTTTCCCGAAGAACTGCCGAGGCGTCTGATACGGATGTTCAGTTTTGTCGGCGACACGGTGCTGGACCCGTTTCTGGGTAGCGGCACGACATCGCTGGCCGCGCGCAATCTCGACCGCCAGTCCATCGGCTACGAAATCAATCCGGATTTTGTTGAATTGATAAAACAAAAACTCGGAGTAAGTCAAATAGGTGTTTTCGACAAAGCCGAAGTCGATATCGTGAAGCAAGAAGGGGGAAGTGCCGATTTTGCAAATGCAATCAACGGCCTGCCCTACATCTTCCACGACCCGGTCGCCATCGATAAGAAGATGGACCCGCGCAAACGGCAATTCGGTTCGCGCGTAACGATGAAGTCTTCTACCGTTAACAAACGCATTAAAATATCGTAATATTTATTTTGGAGATTGGAGGGATATATGTTCTTTCGACCACAATCGCTTGACCAAGTTGGTTTACAGCTCAGAGTAATTTGGGTATTGTTGGTCGTCTGGCAGTTCGTACTCGTATTCAGCGGTTATTGCGTTAAATACCTTCGAACGGGCATGCATAAGGCATTCGCACCCGCAGCCAATCTGTCCGGGTATATATACGCATCATCATTCGTGACGCTTTTGAGTATTGCGTTTGGGTTGTACATATATCTGACTATTCCCAAATGGCTTCATGAAAAATCGCTCAATAAAGCCCACGGAATTTCTGGTGAGTCCAGTCCCAATATCCTTGAAACATCGACGGTGAGGGTAGTCCAGGTCAATTCCCTTATGGCTATATTTGGTTGTGGGGCAGGCGCAGTCTATGGAGGGATCCCTTCCCTGCTTGGAAACAAACCGGCAGTTGACCTCCCGTTTGCGATGGCTTCCCTCGTGGCCTTGTTCATTTGCCGCCCAACGAAGGCATACTATGAACGGATTGCGCAACGAGTACAGGAATGGAAGCTGCAGTAAAACCGACTACCCACGATCAGATAATAACGAGGTACCCCAGCATTCAGGCTAGGGAAATGTCCCGTCAGTATGAGGCCGGGCAGGTTATTGAATCAGGCGGGTGAATTCCTCGTAGGGGATCACGGGCCAGGTCTCGGTCTCCAGAATCCCTTTGCCGTTGATCGCCGAAGCCACCTTGAACGCTATCGACTGGTCATCCGCCTCGAACACCGCCAGATAATCGTACCGCCCCAGCGTGGCATACAGGCTCTGCACCTTGACCTTGGTGGCGGCGAACACGTCGAGCGACTCGCTGACATGGTGCGACAGGTCGTGGTGCACCTTCTTGGCGTTGGGGTTGATGGTCATAGCCATGATGAAGATCGCCATTGTCCCTCCTTGCGTTTGGATACATAGATGATACGGTACAAAACGGCCGGGGCATGACGACGATTTCGGGCGTCAGGGCTTTTTACCGTTTCGTAACATCTCATCCCGCCCCAGAGGCGTGTGTTGAAAAAGCCCAAATCCCTCATCGCGGGGCCGCGACGCAGTCGCGTGCCATGGTGATCTCGAATTGTCTGTGACGTATGTTGACATAATGGAATGACTTATCCCGGCCCAAGGGCCGGGGCACCCCGTCTCCAGTGAGGAAATCCGGCCTTGGTGCGCATGGTACAGGTTTTTTGACATGCCCCAAAGGGGCGGGGGGCACCCCGCAATCAATGATTCCGGGAGTCGTGGAAAAAGCAGCGTCGAAACGAAAATGCCGTCCGCCTGGGGCGGACGGCATTTCTCACTGCTGTCATGTCAAGGGAACGCGAGGCTGAAGAAACCAGGCCAGACGGCCAGGACTACTTCTTTTCGGTTCCGCTTGGTTCCTTTTCACCCAGCTTTTCGGTGATACGAGCCGATTTGCCGGTCAGGTTGCGCAGGTAAAACAGCTTGGCCCGGCGGACGGATCCCATCGACACCCGCTCCACCTTGGCGATATTGGGTGAATGGATGGGGAACACGCGCTCGACGCCGATCCCGGCGGAGATTTTCCGAACGGTGAAGGTCGCGCCCAAGCCGCCGCCGCGCAGACCGATGACCGTTCCCTGGAACACCTGAATCCGTTCCTTGTCGCCTTCTTTGATTTTGTAGTGCACCTTGACGGTGTCGCCGGAAGTGAAGGGAGGCAACTCCCGGGCATATTGACTATCCAGTTGGGCGATTCGTTTCATATCAGCCTCTTTTCTATTTCTCGTTCTTTATTTTCTTCACAAACTCGCGTTCATCATCGGTCAAGTCGGCCGTTTCCAGCATCTCCGGCCGGTTTTCCAAAGTCTTTCTTATCGCCGCCAATCGTCGGAACTGCCTGATGGCCTCATGGTTCCCCGATTGCAGCTCGTCGGGCACCGTCAGTCCCCGAAATTCCGCCGGGCGGGTATAAACCGGCGCCCCGAGAAGATGGTCTTCGGCGAACGAATCGTCAATAGCCGATTCGAAATTTCCCATGACGCCGGGCACCAATCTCAGGACGGCGTCGATCATCACCCAGGCGGCCGGTTCCCCGCCGGTGAGGACGAAATCGCCGATCGTGACTTCCTCGACGGGGTACAACTGCAGGATTCGCTCGTCCACGCCTTTGTAATGGCCGCAGATAATCACCAGCCGCTCCAGAAGCGATAATTTGACCGCCAGTTCCTGATTGAACGGCTTTCCGCCGGCCGCGGTCAGCACGATCCGGGTCCGGGCGGGGTCAATAGCGCCGTAGTCGATACCCAGGCTGTCCAGCGCGGCCGCCAGCGGCTCCGGCTTGAAGACCATGCCGCCACCGCCGCCGAACCGGGTGTCATCGACCGTGTGGTGCTTGTCGAAGGCGAACTCCCGCAAATCGATCAATCTGATGTCAAAGAGCTCTTTGCCCTTTCCCCGGCCCAACACGGATGCCTCCAGCGGCACCGCCAGCGCCTGGGGGAAAAGGGTAATGACGTCTATCTGTATCATCGCTTCTGTCCGCCGTCGTCTTGTTTTGGCTCGAAAAGCCCCGGAGGCGGATCGATGATTATCTCCCTGTTGTCGATATCCACCCGCACGACGAAGCGTTCAACCGCCGGTAATAGAATTTCGCCGAATCGGGTCGACAGAATCCGATACAGGTCATTGGCCGGGTAAAACAGCACCTCTTCGAGTACGCCGTAGTCGGTACCGTCGATTCCCCTGACTTTGCACCCGACAATGTCGAACTGATAGTAACTTCCTTCGGGAAGCGGTCGAACCAGATCTCCGGTGATTTCCACCGACAGGTTGGTCAATCGGGCCGCTTCTTCGCGGGTGTCGTACCCTTCAATCTTGACCACCGGCTGAGTCCCCATCATCCTGACCGTTTCCACCCGGAGTCGGGTTCGGACGCCGTCGATAACGGTCCAAACCTCCGTCAATTCCAGGAATCGGTCGGGATCATCGGTCGCCGGGGTTATGTTCACGTCTCCGGAAACACCATGGGGCCGGCCGAACCGGCCCACGATTATGTATTCCGGTCGTCTGGCCACTTATTCCAGGATCTCGAGGACCGCCCGCTTGCCCTTCTTGGCCGATATGGCCGCAATCAGGGTGCGGATCGACTTGGCCGTCTGGCCGTGTTTGCCGATTACTTTGCCGAGGTCGCCTTCGCCCACGTGCAGTTCGTAAACCGTAGTCCGTTCGCCCTGAATTTCCGTCAGGACGACCTGGTCGGGATGATCAACCAGAGCCTTCACAATAGTCTCGATGAATTCCTTCATGCGATGCTCCTTTCCAGACGTAGCAATCAGTATTAGTTACGAAATCGTACCAGGCAATGTCACCGCTTATTCCGCTTTTGCCTTCACTTTCCGTTTCTTCGGACGTTCAGTGATAGTGGATTTGACTTCCATGCTGCTGATGTCGCCGCCGGCTTTATGGGCGAGATACTTCCGGGTCAGGCCGATCTGAGCGAAGAGAGCCGCTACCGTGTCGGAGGGCTCCGCGCCCGTACCCAGCCACTTGAACGCCTTCTCTTCGTTGACCGATATCTTCCCCGGCTTATCCATCGGCGAGTACTGCCCCAGAATATCCAGGGCAGGGCCTTTCACCGCTTCCCGGGAGTCGATGGCAACAATGCGGTAGTACGGACGTTTGGTCGTCCCCATCCGTTTCAGTCTGATTTTCGTGGACAATCGTTCCTTCCTTTACTTATAAGTCTAAAAGGGCAATGCGTCTTTCGGCAAACCTTTAAACTTAAACCGGTTCATGTTTTTCATCATTTTTTGCATCTCGACGAATTGCTTCAAAAGTCGATTCAGGTCCTGCACGGTCGATCCGGAGCCATCGGCGATCCGTTTCCGCCGCGACCCATTGATAATCTGCGGATTGCGGCGCTCCTCGACCGTCATGGATTGAATCATCGCCTCCACCCGACCGATCCCCTTAGGGTCGATTGTCGCCCCCTTGAGAGCTTTGCCAATGCCGGGGATCATCTCTAAAAGCGACTCCAACGGGCCCATCTTCTTGAGATTTTGCAGTTGATCGTACATGTCCTCAAGCGTGAACTGCTGCTTGCGCAGCTTCTTTTCCAGCTTCTCCGCCGCCTGAATGTCAACCGATTCCTGGGCTTTCTCCACGAAGGAGACGATATCGCCCATTCCCAGGATGCGGGCGGCGAGGCGGTCGGGATGGAACGGTTCCAGGTCCGACAGCTTTTCGCCGATCCCGGCCAGTTTGATCGGGCAACCGGTAACCGCCCTGATCGACAAGGCGGCGCCGCCTCGGGCGTCGCCGTCCAGTTTGGACAGGACCACCCCGGTGATCTTCAGGCGTTCGTGAAACTGACGGGCGACATTGACCGCGTCCTGGCCGGTCATGGCGTCGGCCACCAGCAGGATTTCTTTCGGGTCGACCAGCTTCTTGATATCGGCCAGTTCGGCCATCAATTCGTCGTCGATATGCAGCCGTCCGGCCGTATCGAGAATCACCAGATCGACGAATTCTTTCCTGGCCCGGTTCACCGCTTCGCGGCAGATATCCTGCGGCCGGGCCTGGCCTATCTCGAACACCTGGACATCTATCTGACGGCCCAGCGTTTGAAGCTGTTGAATCGCCGCCGGGCGGTATGGGTCGGCCGCCACCAGCAGAACCTTTTTGTTCTTCTTCTTATACCGCAGGGCGAGCTTGGCGCACAGGGTTGTTTTTCCGGATCCCTGAAGGCCGCACACCATAATCACCGCAGGCGGCGGATCGGAAATGACCACGTCCACGGTCGTTTCACCCAGAAGCTTGACCAGTTTTTCGTGGACGACCTTGACGACCTGTTGGCTCGGCTCGACCGAGCGAAGCGTTGCCGCGCCGACGGCCTCTTTCTGGACCTCGTCGATAAAGTCTTTGGTGACTTTATAGTTGACGTCGGCTTCCAGCAGGGCGCGACGGACTTCCTTGAGCGCTTCGCGGATATTATCCTCGGTGAGCGTTCCCTGTCCGCGCAATTTCTTGAAAGCGGCTTCGAGTTTTTCGGTCAGGCTGTCAAACATTGCTTTTGTCGCGTTCCTTGGTCGTCACTTACTCCGGCCAAAAACTAACAAAAAGATATACGCCACCATGGGGCATATTTTACCCTCTGGCCGGAGCCCATAAATATACCCTTTACCCCGAAAAAGGCAAGGGGAATATGCATACCGGGACAAATCACTCGAAAGGGGGGCGGGGTTTGTAATTCGCTGTATATAAAGACGTTACGAGAATTGAGGCGGCTTGGGACGGAAAGCGGTCTACCTTGATCGATTAGTCGATGACCAAGACGAAATGTTTCACGCCGGCCGGCCATTAACTTGACCGCAACCGAATCGACATATAAGATACTGTCATGAGCGGCTTTCGGACCATGTTTGATCATCGGAATCATCGCCCATTGATCATCGCCCACCGGGGAGCAGGTCATCGGGGAAAAGGGGCGACCGTTCACGAGAACACGATGGCCGCGTTCGAGGCTGCGGCGGCGGCCGGGGCCGATGGCATTGAGGTCGATATCCATCGTACATGCGACGGCGTTCTGGTCATACATCATGACCGGACGCTTCAGGGCATCAAAACGCCGATTGCCGCCATGACCTTCGCGCAGGTACAAAGGATGGCCAAAACTCTGAGGTGTATTATTCCAACGTTGGAGGAGACCGTTCGCTTTTGTTCGCGGCGGATGTTGCTGGACGTGGAGTTGAAAGAAGCGGGATATGAGGCCGAGATTGTTGCCGGCTGTCAGAAAATGATAAAGTCGAATCAGATCGTCTTCACGTCGTTCGATCCCACAGTCGTCGCTGCTATCAAGTCGATTTCTTCCAATGCTAAGGTCGGTCTTTTGGTAGGGATGAGATCGGCCGGGAAGATGGTCGCGCGACGGGGAAAGCGGTCGCCGATCGCATTGGCCCAGGGATGCGGCGCCGATTTTATCGCCCCGCATTGGCGGCTGGCGACGGCATCGTTCTGCCGTCGGGCGGAAAACGCGGAGTTGCCGATCGTTGTTTGGACGGTCGATCGGGTGTCATTGGCGGAGAATCTCCTGAAGAGAAATATTCCGGTGATCATCACCAACTATCCGCATCGATTTGGAATTCGACAATAGAAAACGCCCGCCGAGGTGAACCCGACGGGCGTCGATATACTATCAAAAGACAACGGGCGGAAAAACGCAAGTGAAGAGAGATTACTCTTTCTTCTTCTTGCCCTTTTCTTCGCCGCCTTCCTTCTTTTCCTTCTTGTCCTTGCCTTCGCCCTTTTCCTTCTTGTCTTTGCCTTCGGCAGCTTCGCCCTCGGCTGCGGCTTCGCCCTCGGCTGCTTCGCCTTCGGCGGCCTCGCCCTCGGCAGCTTCGCCCTCGGCGGTAGCGGCGGCCTCTTCGGCGGCGCTCTTGACCACAGTCGGAGCTACCACGGTCACTAGGGTCCGCGTGCCTTCATCGACGATGGTCACGTTTTCCACCTTGAGGTCAGAAACGTGCATCGACTCGCCGACGTTCAGCTCGCTGATGTCCAGGGTGAGTTCCTCGGGAATATGCGCCGGGAGACAGGAGATAGTCACATCGCGCTGAATATGCTCGACAATACCCCCGAAGGTTTTGACCCCGAGGGGAATCCCGACCAGGTTGACCGGGACGGTCACCGTGATCGGCTTGTCCATGGCGACGTTGTGGAAATCGATGTGCACCAGTTCGCCGGAGACGGGATCCTTCTGCAATTCGCGGATGATCACCTTGCGCGCCGGACCGCCTTCGCCCTCAATATCCAGGTTGATGAGGGTATTTAGGGGGACGCCGTGCATCAGGCGATACAACGTCCGATAATTGACCTTGATCGCAACCGGTTCTGTTTCCGGACCGTAGACAATCGCCGGGACGTCACCGCCCTGCCGCAGGCGGCGGTTGGGTCCCTTGCCGGTTCCTTCCCGCTTCTGCACCGTAAGATTAAGCTCTTTCATCTATCCAAACCTCCACGTAGAGTATGCCACTAGTCGCGAAACAGCATCGACACGGATGCGTCGTTTTCGATTCGGTCGATCGCCTCGGCGAAAATGTCGGCACAACTAAGAACGACAAACTTGTCCGACAGGTTCCGGCCGCTATGGTCGATCGAGTCGGAGATGATCACTTTTTCGATGGGGGATTTTTCCAGCCGTTCCACGGCCGCGCCGGAGAGTACGCCATGGGCCGCGCAGGCATAAATGGCTCCGCATCCGGCTTCTTTGAGCGCCTTGGCCGCCACCGTCAGCGTTCCGGCGGTGTCGATCATGTCATCGCGGATAATCACGTCGCGCCCGGCGACGTTGCCGATGATGTTGATCGCCTCGGCCAGATTGGCGGTCGGTCGGCGCTTGTCGATGATGGCCAGACTGGCCTGCATCGTCTTGGCGAACGCCCGGGCGACTTTGATCGACCCGACGTCGGGGCTGACCACGACCAAATCCTTGGTGGGAATGTGGCTCAGATAATCGTTGAAGAGAATCGAGGAATACAGGTGGTCCACCGGGATGGTGAAGAAACCCTGAATCTGAGCCGCATGCAGGTCCATGGTAATAACCCGGTCGGCGCCGGCGACGGTCAACAGGTCGGCGATCAGTCGGGCCGTGATACAGACGCGCGGCATTTCTTTCCGGTCGGCGCGGGCGTAGCCGAAATAGGGGATGACCGCGGTGATGTTCTCGGCCGACGCCCGTCGGCAGGCCTCGACCAGCATCAACAGCTCCAGGATGTTGTCCCCCGGAGGATTGGTCGCCTGGATGATGAAGACATGCGCGCCGCGGATGTTCTCGTTTATCTGAACGAACAATTCACCGTCGGAAAAGGTAGTGATTTCGGTATCGCAGAGCGGGATGTTCAGCTTCCGGGCGATCGCTTCGCCCAGAGGCCGATTGGCGTTTCCGCTGATCAACCTGACCGTTTTATTGATCTTCATGCTGTCACCATCTGCTGGTCGCGACAAAAAACCTGCCTTGAGGCATCTAGTGCAAGGCAGGTATTCACGACATAATTCAAAAAACTGGGGCGGGAGGATTCGAACCTCCGAATGCAAGCTCCAAAGGCTTGTGTCTTACCACTTGACGACGCCCCATGTCTCCTTTATGAAACCTGTTTCCCGTCCCCGGAAGCATGGCGGGCTTTCTCGTACGCTTCCAGAACCCGCTCCTCGATCATCTGGCGCGTCTGATTATTGATCGGGTGGCAGATATCCTGGTGCGTGCCATCGGGCCGTTTGCGACTCGGCATGGACACAAAAAATCCCGTGTTTCCGGCGATGATTTTGAGCCCACGGATAACGAACGCGTTATCAAAAGTAACGTTGGCAAATCCCTTCAACTTTTCCTCATCGCGTAGCGTGATTCTGATCTCCGTAATCTCCACAGCTGGTCCCTCCCGCTGCTCGTTAACGGCTCACTAACCGGGTAGCGTAACCGGGCTCACTACGGCCAAGCCCCACTTCCCCCTATCACTTGCCTGTGCCAATGTCTCCTTCGTCTGGCATCTATCTCGATACAGAGCAAATACGGTCGGGCCGCTTCCGCTCAGCCTGACCACATCGGCCCCGGTTCTTACCAGCACATCCTTGATCTTATCCAATACCGGATAAGAGCCAAAGAGACCCCTTTCCAGGTCATTCGCCATCCCGGAAATGGCATCGAATAAACCATCCACTTGCCGGCAACGGCTTAAGCTAATGTCTTGCACCGAGTCTGTCAAGTCGAAATTAAGCTTTCCGTAGGCCTCCCCGGCACTGATTCCGAACGGAGGAGTCACCAAAACCACCTGATAGTCGGTCGCCAGCTGTATATCTTTTACGTGTTCGCCTCTTCCGGTTACCTCCGCCTGCCCCCGGCCGAAGAAAAAGGGCACATCCGATCCTATTTCCAAACCGAGCGCGGCCATCTCAGACCTTGTCAGTCCGATATTCAAAAGGCGATTAACCCCTTTAATTACGGCTGCCGCATCGGACGACCCCCCGCCCAAACCGGCCGCCACCGGGATCCGTTTGGCCAAGGAAATACGAAATCCCGATCGAATTTCAAGATTTTCCCGTAACAGTTTGATTGCCTTGTAAATAAGGTTCTCCGGGCCAGTCGGGAGGTCTTTATGGTCGGTTTGAATCTCAATTGACGGCGAGGCGGTTTTCTCGATTTCTATCTGGTCCGCCAGATCGACTGCCTGAAACCATGAAAAGATGTCGTGGTATCCATCCGGCCGAATCCCGACCACCTTCAGGAACAGGTTGATCTTGGCCGGGGCGGAAATCGTGACCGTATGGGGCCGGATGCCTGGTCGTGGTTCAAATGCCGGCGAGATTTCGTTGCCGTTTTTCACGGGCGCAATATATCAATTCCGGCCGTCTCCGCAAGCACGGTGGATTAATCATTTGACTTTCCCCGGAGATAGGTGTTTTTTTAAAGGCTACCGATTGCATGCGTATATCGGGGAAAAAGGAGCGAATATCATGGGAATGAATCTGGCTGAAAAAATTATCGCCGCCCACCTCGTTGAGGGGAAAATGACGCCAGCGGCGGATATCGCCATCAAGATTGACCAAACTCTCACCCAGGACGCCACCGGCACTATGGCCTATCTGCAGTTCGAGGCCCTGGGTTTAAAGAAGGTCAAAACCGAATTGTCTGTCAGCTACGTGGACCATAACATGTTACAATCCGGTTTCGAGAACGCCGATGACCATCGCTACCTGCAGAGCGTGGCCCACAAATACGGCATATATTTCTCTCGGCCGGGCAACGGTATCTGCCACCAGGTGCATCTGGAGCGGTTCGGCATTCCGGGCAAGACGCTTCTGGGGTCGGATTCGCACACTCCCACCAACGGCGGAATCGGCATGATGGCCATCGGGGCCGGCGGTCTCGACGTGGCCGTGGCCATGGGAGATGGAGCGTTTTACCTGAAGATGCCGGAAGTGTACAAGATCCATCTGACCGGGAAACTCCGGCCATTCGTGACCGCCAAGGATATCATTCTTGAAGTCCTCCGAATCCTCACGGTGAAAGGCGGCGT
>JAQVRW010000424.1 GCA_028700875.1 Candidatus Zixiibacteriota bacterium
TTTCGATCAAAGAAGTACAGAAGATATTGGCGCTGCCCGATAAGAATAATAAGTACGAAATCCGGGACGCGGCGATTCTCGAGACGCTGTACGCCACCGGCATGAGGATTTCCGAGGTACTCGGCCTGGACCAATCGATCTACGCCCCGGAAATCGCCTACATCATGGTCACCGGCAAGGGGAACAGGCAGCGGCTGGTTCCTCTGGGCAGCTTCGCCGTCGCCGCGATCGAACGGTATCTTAAGGAGTCACGGCCGTTTCTGGCGGCCGGCAAACCGGAATGCAACCGTTTGTTTATTACACAACGGGGACGGGGCTTCAGCCGCCCCGGCCTCTGGAAGCTGATCCGGACGTACATCCTCAAGGCGGGGATTCGCAAGAAGGTGACGCCCCACACCTTCCGCCATACCTTCGCGACCCATTTGCTGGAGGGGGGAGCGGATCTCCGGGTGGTGCAGGAACTGCTGGGCCACGCCAGTATCAACACGACGCAGATTTATACCCATCTCAACCGGGAGTATCTGGTGGAGGTGCACCGGCAGTTTCACCCAAGGTCTCGTCCAAGCGCGAACACGTAATGCGTCACGTGGCGGTCCATCTCGACGGACCCCAGGCGGAAGTCTTTCTCAGCCGTATCCTCGACAAGAAGCAGGTATCCCGCCATTATTTCCGTTCGGTCGAAGATCTGCTGACGCTGGCGCAACGGTTTTCACTGGACCTGATTTTCATCGGCGGTTCCGGAGAAGACGACGACCCGGTGTTCGGCATCCTGGACACGGTTCGGGCGATCAAGACCCATACGTATTTGTCGATCATTCCCACGATTCTGTACCACCCGAATCCGGCCGATACCACCCAACTGGCGGCCTATGAAAGCGGAGCCGAGGAGTTCTACTCGGACGCCGTGCCCATCAGTATCGCCAAAGTCAAGACCGGCATGTTGATCGAGCGGGCGATCCGCGACCTCGCCGTCAACCCCTCGACTCGCCTGCCGGGCCCCGGGCTGATCGATTTGGAAATCGAACGGCAAATCAAGATGGAACAGCAGTTCGCCGTCTGTTATGCCGACTTGGACAATTTCAAAGCCTACAATGATTATTACGGGTACTACTACGGTGATCGGGTTATCCGCCTGACCGCCCGGATAATCAAGGACGTGGTCTTCGATCTCTGTCGGGAAGGGTTTGTCGGTCATATCGGCGGCGATGACTTCATCTTCGTCATTCCGGCCGACCTGGTTCCCCGTATCTGCGAAAACATCCTGCGCACGTTCGACGTCATCATCCCCTACCGGTACCAGACCGATGACCGCCGTCGTGGATACATCGTGACCCGCAACCGTCGCGGCGAAGAGGAGAACTTCAGCCTCATGACCCTGTCGATTGCGGTGGTGGTGAATAAGGGAAAGACGTTTTCACATGTCGGGGAGATGTCGCACATGCTGGCCGACTTGAAGAAATATACTAAGTCCCTGGCCGGCTCCAATTACGTCGTCGAACGCCGCCGCAAATACTAGTTCCCCAGCCGTCGTTTCAATTCCAATCCCTTGGCATAATCCGGTTTGATCCGCAACAGCGTGTTGACGTTGTCTCGGGCCATCGCGGTATCGCCCACGCGAAGAAACAACACCGCCAGATTGAAATACGGTTCCAATAACGTACTGTCGGTTTCGATGGCCGCGTAATACTTCTCCATGGCCAAATTGGTATCGCCGCTGACCAGGCAGATGTTGCCCCAGTTCAGATAGGCCGGGGCATATCGGGGGTTGATCTGCAGGGCGCGCTGGAAATGAACGGCCGCCGAAACCGTATCGCCCGCCCGGCCATAAAGCACGCCCAGCTTGGCATAGATGACGTTGTTCTCCGGCTGCAAGTCGAGAGCCTTCAGGAAATTTTGCTTGGCCAGATTCAGGTCGTTTCGGGCCATGTACATTTCGCCCAGGTTCAAATATGGTTCGATTCGTTCCGGGTCCAGCGCGGCCGCCCGTCGGAACGCCATTTCGGCCCGATCCATGTCGCCGACATCGAAGTAAGCCAGCCCCAGGTTGACATAGGCGTCGGTGTAGTTGGGGTCGAGCGTGACGGCGCGGTTCAACGGGGCGATGGCGTCCTGACTGCGTCCCATCTTGATATAGGCGCCCCCTATACTAACGTAAATGGCCGGCGACGATGGCGCTTCTTTCAAAGCCAGATTGAATTCATCGATGGCGGCCTGATAGTCTCCCTGCCGCATATGACTCAACCCCAGGTTGTGATGAATCTGCGGAACGCTTCTGAATCCGAGATCGAAGAAATTGATATTGGCGATGACTAACAGCAAAACCAGGATGGCCGCCGGAATCCCGGCCTTCGACAGCCCCCCTTGTTTGATCGCATCCCACAACCAGAAGACGGTATAGGCCGCAAACAGCAGGAAGATCGGAATAACCGCCAAACGATGGCGGGCGGTAACCAGGAAGAGGATGACCGAGGGAATATACCCGACGATAAACAGCAGCAGCGGGGTCATCGGCCGCCAACGGCGATATGTCAGCCCGATTCCGATCAGCGCCAGCGGGGCGAACAGGCCAAAGGGGAATTTCAATCCCTTGTCGAAAATCAACACCGACAATAGGCCCGAATACTGCCGGAAATCGTAGATGTCCATCTGGTCGGAATTCTCGAACCCGGAGAAGAAATAGACCAGCTTCTTGTAGGTGAGGGCCAGAATCTTCCCCGGATGTTCGTACATGAACTGCTTGGCCCGGTTGGACCAGAAGGTGGAAACCTCCGACGGCTTCAACGGCCGGCCCACCTCCTTTTCGGCAAATTGCGGGACCGTGGGAATGAACTTGGTCCAGGGAATCCGGGCATCGGGCACGATTTCCGGCATGATCATGGTTAGGCCGTCGGCCGACGGATTGTTGCCGAGATATAGGTTGATTCACCCCTGC
>JAQVRW010000055.1 GCA_028700875.1 Candidatus Zixiibacteriota bacterium
CTATATCATGGCGGAAACCCCGATCGTTTCCGGGCTCACCCTGACGGCAGGGGTTCGCGGCGAGACGACCCGCATGCAAACCAAGACATTTGATCCTTCCCGGCCCGGTGGCCGAATCAAGGGAGACGACTGGTTGCCCTCGGTCAATCTCGTCTATGCCCTGACCCCAACCATGAACCTGCGGGGAGCCTATGGTCGGACTCTGGCCCGTCCGAACTTGCGGGAAATCGCCCCTTTTGGCACGGAAGAATTCGCCGGCGCCCGGCTGTTCGTCGGCAACGACAGCCTGACCTATACCACCATCGACAATTACGACCTGCGCTGGGAATGGTTCGTCAACCCCGGCGAGATCGTCGCCGTCAGCGCCTTCTACAAACGGTTCATTGATCCCATCGAACTTTCGTTCTTCTCCTCCAATTACGATATCCATCCGGTCAATGCCCCCGAGGCCAAGAATTACGGCTTGGAGTTCGAGTTCCGCCGCCGGCTCGATTTCGCGGCCGGATGGCTGCAAAATTTCGCCATCGGGGCCAATCTGTCCCTGGTTCGGTCCCGGCTCCAGATTCCGGAAAAAGAATACAACCAGATGAAGGGGGTCGATCCGGAAGCGTCCGATACCCGGCCGATGGCCAATCAGTCGCCCTACCTGATCAACGCCACCTTCGCCTACACCAACTCCCGGACGGGAACGTCGGTCGATCTCCAGTACAACGTCTTTGGCCGGCGGTATTACGTCAACTCACAGGGCGGGGCGCCCGATATCTATGAACAACCGCGCCACACGATCGATCTGATCGCGTCCCAATCACTTTGGCGCGGCATTACCATCAAAACGTCCGTCAAGAACCTGCTGAATTCCCGGTTCGAAGCCGTGTACTACTACACCGGCACCGGCAAGGAAGAACCTTACAAGAGTTATGATCTCGGCCGGACGGCGGCTATCAGCATAAGCTACGCCATCCTGTAATCGACGATGATCGGCGGGAAACGGACGCAGGGACGACCAATGAGCCTGATGACGACAACGAACGATAAAAATATCTCCGCCGAACCGCGGAGAGAATTTGAGCGCGTGTTACGCCTACCCGTCGGTCTATTGAGCCCAAGGAGAGACCTGACGCAATCGGCAGACTACCCACGTGTGCCAGCCCATCATCAACATCAACCAGGAGGTGCCGGAATCCAATGTGTTCCCACACGATCCTACAGGATACGAACGAGCACAGTGAACGAGAATAATCCTGAATATCAAACTTTGCGGAGGTCAATCCATGTTGCGTCATAGCCTACTGCTTTTCTTCCTGCTGATAGGGCTGCCGATGGCGGCCTTTGGGCAGTTGTGCGAGGATGGGTGGCCGGTCATCAACGTCGGCACGCCCGCCCCCAGCAGCACCACCCTGCCCGCCGACACCACGACCTGGCTGGCCGGAAACGTGTACCACCTGCAGGGATTCATCTTCGTCCCTGACGGCGGCGTGCTGGTCATCCAGCCGGGGACGATCATCAAAAGCGACCCGGGTCAGGGAACTAATTCCACTGCCTTGATCATTACCCGCGGCGGCAAGATCATCGCCCAGGGCACGCCGCAGTTGCCGATCATCTTCACTTCCATCGATGACAACGTCTGCGACACCGGCGATGTCCCGGATATCGCCACCAGCCGCGGTCTCTGGGGCGGCGTCATCCTGGAAGGGCGGTCGTATGCCTGCGTCTCCGGCGGCATCTCCGAGATCGAAGGCATTCCGGATTTCGGCGAGCTGACCCTGTACGGCGGCGGCGAAAATCCCGATTGCAGCGACAACTCCGGCATCATGCAGTATGTCTCCATCCGCTACCCCGGCTCCATCATCGGGGCCAACAACGAGATCAACGGTCTGACCCTGGCCGCGGTCGGCAGCGGTACGGTCATCGATCATATCGAGACCTATCTTTGCCTGGACGACGATTTCGAGTGGTTTGGCGGTTCGGTCAACTGCAGTTATCTGGCGGCGATCTACGGTGACGACGACGCCTTCGACGGCGACGAATGCTACAGCGGCACCCGCCAGTTTCTGTTCGAGTTGAAGGACCCGCGCTGGGGCGACCGGATCACCGAGCACGACGGCCGGCAACAGGCGGTCTGGACCGACACCACCAGCGTCGGGGTTGCGACTCCGGCCACGCCTGCCGGTTGGGGCTGCGCCTACCCGAGTTATGCCCTCGCGGCCAACTGGACCTGCATCGGCCAGGGCCCGAACTTCTCCGGAACCGACGGCAATAACATGCTTTTCCGGGAAAACTACCGCGCCTACTGGTACAACAGCGTGTTCATGGAACAGCCCAAGAAGGTGCTGTTGATCGATTGCCCGGGCGGCGACGCCAACATCGATCTTCCGCCCAGCTCGACGCACAACCTGCCCTCGGGCGCTGCCAGCATCGCGGCCGGTTTCCCGCTCCTGGATTTCGTCGGCAACTTTTGGTACCATTCGTACAATGCGGGCGGCGGCGGGAGCTCGCTGAGCCACTTCACCTCGACCAGCGGCGCAACCCTGGCCACGCAACGGGTGCAGAACGACCTCTTCCCCGGGGGCGACACGACGCTGACCGGCAAGAACCACGCCGGCGTCGATCCCCTGTTGACCAGCTACGAAGTGATCAATCCGCCGGTGCGGCACGCCATGATCAACCCGGTGCCCGCGTCCGGAAGCCCGTTGATCGGCGCGGCGGCGACGGTTCCGAGCTATGCCACTTCGGTGTACTACACCCCGGTCACCTATGCCGGCGCGTTCGAACCCGGCGTCAACATCAGCGACTCCTGGATCTGGGGCTGGACCTTCATCTCTACGGCCAATATCCTTGGTCCCAGTTCCTGCTGCGATATGCCCGGCGATGCCAACAACGACGGGAAGGTCAACGTCGGCGACGGCGTCTACATCATCACCTACGTCTTCCGCGGCGGCCCGGCCCCGATCTGTCTGGCTGAGGGCGACGCCAACGGGGACGGCAAGATCAACGTCGGCGATGCCGTGTACATCATCACCTACGTCTTCCGCGGCGGTCCGGCGCCGATCTGTGGCCCGACTCTCTGATAGTTTTCTTCTCTTTTGTCCTTCCTTTCCTATACAAATGGGAACCGCTTCAACGGGCGGTTCCCATTCCCTCTTGGCTTCGCCGCCGTCGGCCCGGCGACAAGCGCCCCCCAGGATGGAAAGTGTTGAAAAAGCCCCAACCGCGTCATCGCGAGACCGCGCCGGTAGCGCGGCCGTGGCGATCTAATACTGTCGGTGTCGCATATTATTATGGTGGAATGGCTTACTCCACCCCAAGGGGCGAAGCACCCCGTCTCCAGTGAAGAAATCCGGCCTTGGTGCGCTGGCAGGTATTTTTCAACACGCCCGATGAACCGGGGTGGTTTGATTGGCAAGTCGGCCGTCCGGCGACGTAGCGAAACGAATCTTATTGACGGAAAACCATAGGAGTATGATGTGCCGGGCGCCCGACAATACTGACGGCTTATCAGACCTCGTTGCTTGGGGATATCCGGGGCGGAATGGATGAAGCCATCGATTTCTATTTGCGCGCCGACGTATCGGCATAGCGATATCCGACCGCCCGAATCGTCTCGATATATCGCCCATATGATCCGAGCTTTTTCCGCAAGCCGGCGATTTGAACGTCGATTGACCGGTTGACGATCGTATAGTCTTCTCCGCGGATGGCATTAACCATCTGTTGACGGGTAAACACCCACCCCCGTCGGGAAGCCAGAAGGTGGAGTATTTGGAACTCGGTGAAGGTCAGTTCGACGGGTTTTCCCTTGATGCTCACTTCCCGCCGCCCGGAATGGATAACCATGTCGTCGTGCTTGATCGGCGTCTCATCGTCCCCAACGGCGATCTGGTTGGTACGGCGCAGGATGGCCTGAATCCTGGCCAAAAGTACGCGGGGGCTGAATGGCTTGACGATGTAGTCATCGGCCCCCAATTCTAAACCGACGACGATGTCCGCATCCTCCCGCTTGGCGGTCACGATGACCACCGGCAGCGAGGCGGTTTTGGGGTCACGCCTGAGGAATTTGCAGATATCGAGACCATGCATGTCGGGAAGCATCAGATCGAGAAGCACCAGATCGAAAGTCGTCCCCTGAATCGCTTTCATAGCCGACGCTCCCTCCTCGACGCAGGTAACGCGGAATCCATCTTTGACCAGGTTAATTCGGATCAATTCCCGGATATCCTCGTCATCTTCGATGACCAGCAGATGTTCCTTTGACATGGCGCTCTCTCCCAACATGCTTGAAATACGCCTGCTATATATCCGCGGATTGTTAAAGGAGTATTAGCTTTATATTGGCATTTGCTTGGGGCCCGGTTGGTTCGGTGGCAAATCCGTCCCTCTGCCGGGTGGCATGCTCACTAATTCCTCATGATTAACTCATCGCCGCCATACACGCGGCCGGTTTTATCCCTGCGAAGGCATAAGGGGCTATCAACGAAAGGACTGCGTGATTCGTATGACCCGAATCGACGAGTTCATCGGCGGAAACGGACGGATCAGCATCATCTCCGGCGGCGGGGACCCGACGCCGGTTCCGCGACCCTGGCGGCCGCTGCTGGATTCGTGCGATCTACTCGTCGCCATACCGGATATGCATATGTATCACTATGGTTCGCAGCTGGACGGCTTTCGGTGCGGCGCCGAGGCGATGCTGCATTTCCTTCAGCACCTGGACTCCGTGCGCCGCTCACACCCGGACCGACGCCTTCGCATTATTCAGATGGGCGATCTCTATGAACTGTGGTTCTCCCATCCGCGGACCGGTCACGCGATGACACCCGAGGATATTTGGAAATCACACCCGCTTTATGAGGAAATCCACCGCCTGTTTTGCCTGTTGCGAGTGGAACGAATCTGCGGAAATCATGACTATCGATATGTTACCAACAACGACGTTCGGTTGAGCGTCCGCGACGGCAAAGTGCATCTGGAACACGGATTCGCGGCCGATCACTGGTACCATTTCTCCAATCCTCACCGCCCGCTGTGGCCCGCTGCCATGGCCGGTCTCAAAACGTTACGGCGGATCGAATCCGGCATTCGCGGACGTCCTGCGGAGGCAAATGACCGGCAGCTGTTGCGGAGTAGCGCTTGGGGAACCGGGTCGGGCGACGTGGAACTGGAGACGTTTACAAAACGGGAAGAGTATCGACGCCGTTCACTGCTTCATTATTCCCGTTTGTTCCAGAACAACCGGGAAGTGAGTCAGCCCATCCGCCTGGTGCTCGTTGGACATACGCACAAGCCATACCTCGACCTAGATTTCGCCGGCGAGAGCACCTTTTATATGGACGCCGGCGCTTGGTCGTATGGCCGGTCCGATTTCGCCGTCGTGACCAACGAGGAAGTGGCCGTTTGTCACTATACCCGGTTGGTACAAAAGCCGGCGAAAATTCTATATCGTCAGGCGGTTTGACGACGGTCGCTTGGATGCAACCCCCCTGGACATAATAATTGACCTCGCTTCCTGACTGACGGCCCGGATTGGAGAAAACGACGACTGGGAAACACAGCCGCTCATAAGTGGCATAATGGCTTGTTGTTTATCGGATTATCCTGTCGCTTTCAGGTAATCGACGACCGGCTGAAAGGTTCGAAGATCGTCCAGCCGGGGGAGCTTTTTTGTCCAGAACACAGAACTTCAGTATTCCCCAACTGCCCGACTTTCCCGACCATCGGATACGTATAGGTGACCGTGACCTGCTTGTCCTTGACGATGATCTTCCGCACAAACGACTTGATGAAGCCCTTGCGTTCGAAGATTGAACCCTCGACCAGTAGGGTTCTCAGATCTGCGACATAGGCCTTAAGTTGTCTTGTCGTCAGGGGTTTGATTGTCTGACCAGCATTCAAGCTAGACGACAATTGTTGATCACGATACTGGGCAATCTGCGTCCGCAACTCCTTTATCCGGGGGGCGATATCATCGACATCGACCTTCCCTGTTTCCAATGCCGCATAGAGGTTGTCGAGTTTGCGCTGGCGTTTTTCAATTTCGCGTTCAAGGCTTTGTGTCTGCTGATCGGTCGATGAATTCAACTCCTGGATTTCACGGTTCGTGAGATCAAGCAGCTTGGAAAGGTTTTCATCGGTCAGGACTTGGTCTTGCAGCCTTTGGATCAAGGCTGATTCGATCCGTCCGCGGTTGACCATCGCCGCGTCACATTCGGTCTTGCCTTTCCGTAGCGAGTTATGGCAGGCATAGTAGTGGTATCGGCTTGATTTACCGGCGCAGCCTTGGAGGGCATGTCCGCATTTGCCGCAAAAGATCATCCCCGATAGCAGATAATCCGAGGACAGAGTCCGGGGCCTGCAATTGTGAGGATCACGCTGTTGTATGGCGTTCTGGACTCGCCGGAATTCATCTTTGGTGACAATCGCGGGGTGGTTCTCTTCTCTTCTTATCGGTTCCAAATTGGGGTCGAACTTGCTCCATAACAGCGTCCCAGTATAGGCTTCGTTTCGCAGCATATATTGAACCACTCCTTTGCCCCAGCTCTTGCCTCTATTCGTTCTTATCCCTTTTCGATTCAACTCATTTACGATTTCCTTAGCCCCTTTTCCTGAAAGAGCTATATCGAAAATCAGCCTGACGGTGGGTGCATAGTCTTCGTCGAGAACGAGAATTCTCTTGGCGGAAGCGCCAATCCCGATTGTTTCGGTCTTATAACCCATGGGCGGATTGCTTCCGCAGAAGTGTCCGCGGCTAACGCTTTCCCTCATTCCCCGCTTGGTATCCTGGGCAAGGTTGGCAGAATAGAATTCATCGATGACTTCGATCAAGCCCTCAAATAGACTACCCGCCGGCGTGTCATCGATATTCTCGTTCATTGAGATGACACGGATTCCCCGCTTTCGAAGAAGGGATTTATAGGCGATAGAATCTTCCCTGTTTCTTGCAAATCGCGATAATTTCCAGACCAGGATAGCATCGAATATCTTCGTTTTGTGGCGGGCGAGTGATATCATTTCTTGAAACGCCGGCCGGTTTGCGGTCCGGGCGCTTTCGGCTTCGTCAATGAACTCTCGGACTATATCGTACCCGTTGCGCTGGGCATATGTTCTGAGCGCTTTCAACTGAGCCGAGATCGACAGGTCCTTCTCGACCTGCTTCTCCGAAGATACCCGAGCGTAAAGCACGGCTTTCATGATAGCCTCCTACAAAATAGATATCTGTCTCTCAGGAATATTCAAGAGGACAAACATTTGTTCTGGACCATAGGGTCTCATCTCGACCAGATAGGAGTGTTTCTTCTGTGAACCGAACACGCTTGCTGGAATTTCACATGTGATACTGCGGTTCGAAAGAAAGCAGGATTCGATTTGATCGTGATAAGATATCGCTTCTCCAGGTTTCCAATAATGGTGAAAGCGCTTAGATTTGATCGAGTATTTAACGACGTACGGTGAATCAGTGGATTCCGTCGCAGGATTGGGCCGTAGATACATACCGGCACACATGCCTGGATTTGACTCTATATACCGGATTGCGGTCGCCTCGAAAGAGGCCTGATATCGATCAGCCAGTCCACTGATCGACGGCACCCCAATCGGAGCGCTCATCAAGTCTTCGCGAAACGCAGCGGTCGGGAAAATCATTTTGGAGGCGTATCGGAAGGCCTCTTGTTCGAGTTTCGACATTAGTTCTTTGGCGGTCGATTCCATGTTGCATACATAACTGTGGCCCCTATGCCAAGGTATGTCGAAATGACCACATTCGTGAAAAACGCCAAGGCGCTGCCTTCCTTCACTATCCTCGCCATTTACCCAGATAAAGGCGAAATCGTCTCCGATGCATAGACCTGCGGTCGCCGCCTTGGAAATTTCTCGCAAATGCTCCGGCAGGGGGTCGAACGTGGGGTCATCTGTTCGGTATAGGGGGAGACCAAAATACTCCAAGATTGGTTCTACGGGGATCGGCGGTTGGGACAACCCCAGTTCCTCCAACACCCGCCCGGAGTAGAAATCGACCTTATTGCTCGGATAATAAAGTCTACTCATTCTTCCTTGCTCTTTTTACTCTTTTGTTGTCCGACAAGAAATTCCACGTAATCTCGGAGTTGTTTCCGTTTGTCTTCAGGAAGCTTCTCGTACCCCCGAAAAATGAATTGGGCCGAATCATCTGCCCGTAAAGTATCGTCGAATGTCATATGCTTCAAGTCGCCGACCAAGAAGTCGGTCGTGACGCCCAGGGCCTGAGCCAATGCCTTAATGGCATCAGATTTCAACTGCTTGAGTTCGCCACTCTCGATTCGAGAAATCGTTGCCTGCGTAAGCCCCGATTTTTTGGCGAGCTGAGCCTGAGTCATGCCCTTTTCTTCCCTCTTTACCCTAATTTTTTCAGCTAAAGCCATGCACACCTCCTACGGTTATATAATATATACGCGTATGCAATCAAAGTGTCAAGCAAAAAGGGAACGGATTTCAGGGAAAACTGAAATTATGTCCACCCTACCTCTAAATGTTGCGGTTTTCTCTTGCCTGATTACAATGGGCTGTGTATAATGGACATGCGCCAAGGAATGGCGACGGTGGCGTCGCGCCTATACGTATACGCCACCGTATCATGAATATACGGTATGGAGGTAAAAGATGTCAAGGCTAAACACGGAGATCAAAGGGAAGTATCGTAACCGGGTATTGCAAGTACGGCTGCAGAAGGAGATCAAAACCCAAAAGGATCTGGCGGGACGAACGGGAATCCGTCAGTCCATTCTATGCGACATCGAAAGCAATAAGCTCTTCTTGTCGTCGATATACGCGTTGAGGATCGTCGAAGTGTTGGGTTGTTCAATTGATGACCTCTATGAAAAGAGGATCTGATCATTGGCAACCGAATCCATGGATAGTGCAAACCCCGTAGATGCTGGCCTTTCCATTTTGGCGCGGATTATCGCAAGACGTGTCTGCATGGGACAGTGTAACGATTGCCCGGATAGTGACCGCGATGAAGAAAACCCAAATCAATATGGTGGAGATCAAGCAGTTGATTATGAAAGAATCTCAGACGACCGAATACCAATTCCGGCAAACCGTTGAGGATGTCCGGGGGCGGACTGATATTGTCCAGATCATCGGACAACACCTGCCCCTTGACCGGAATCATAAGGCGCTATGCCCCTTCCATAAAGAAACAAATCCCAGCTTCTCGGTCAATCCCAAAGGGCAGTATTTCCGCTGTTTCGGGTGTGGCACGGGCGGAGATGTGTTTACGTTCCTAATGCTGATCGAGAATAAGGGTTTCAAAGACGTTCTCGCCGATCTGGCCCGTCAGGCAGGGGTGCCGATTCCGGCAATCAGTCAAGGTGATATTGAAGCGATCAGAAGCGAACGCCTGATCGGGGAAATCCGTAATGTGACGGCCGCCTTTTATCATAGGGGCCTGACCCCTTCCGCAAGGGAATACCTGACACTGACGCGCGGGTTTACGGAGGAAACGATTTCAAAATTCATGATCGGCTATGCCGCTGGAGGGCTCAAAGAGCACCTTTTGGGCGAGAGAGGTTTTGCGGAAGAATCTTGTGTTGAAGCAGGGGTTTTGATAAAGAAGAATGATGGTATGGTTCACGACTATTTCCTCGGCCGGATCATATTCCCCAATATCCGCCGCGGCCACGTGGTTCACTTGACGGGCCGATGCCTTGACGGCAGCGAACCAAAATACCGTCATATCCCGGGGCCAATATCATACTTGTTTAACGAGGAGTCTTTGTCTGCCAACGAACCGATAATCGCAGAAGGGGTTCCAGATTGTATCACGGCGGTTCAGGCCGGATATTCGGCGGTTGGAATCTATGGAGCAGGGGGCATCAAGGAAGAAGACGTTCCCAAATTCTCCAGATGTGAGAAAATATACATCTGCCTTGATCCCGACCAAGCCGGGGAAACAGGTGCCATGAGAATCGCCAGTATGCTGGGGCCGCGCGCTCGGATAATTCAACTCCCCGTAGGCTATGATTTGAATGATTTTTTCAGGGAACACAGCAAAGAGGAGTTCGAGGTACTCCGGGCGGGTGCCAAGGATTTAGTCCGGCACAAAATCGACCTCATTCCATGCGATATTGATAAAGTTGAACTCGCCGAGAAGTTGAAACCCATCCTGTCTGACCTTGCCAAAGTCGATCCCCCCATGATCGAGGCATACCTATCCTGTGAGATTAAATCGCGGTTCGGTTTGCAGAAGAATGACATTGATGCTTACCGGAAAATGATAAAGGGAGCGTTGGGTGAAACGAAATCGACCAAGGGAAGCCAGGGGGGGAAAAGCGATAAACCTGCGTATACCGCCTATTTCGATGGACTAGTTGACCTTGTGATAGCCGATGGCCAACCGGCGTTTCTGGCAAAGAAGGGTGACGGAATCGAAGTCCAGACCGAAACTGAAATCGACGGCCAGATCTACCTTCCACCTCCCAAAATGCAGATTCCCTGGCTATTGCCCCGCGCGGATAAGGTCTTGGAGTATTTTGAAACGGACGAATTGCTCCCGCCTGAAGAACGCAATAGTGCCCTTTATGATGACCTGCGAGAGTACCACCGGAGAATATCGGAGCTGCCCGCCCCCGAATACTATGATCTGATAGCAGCTTGGGTTTTCCACACCTATCTTCTTGAGCAGTTCCAATATACGCCCATACTATGCCTATTCGCCGTCCCTGAGCGCGGCAAATCCCGCACTGGCAAGGGAATCATATATGTTGCGAACCGTGGAATGCATGTTGAATCACTGAGAGATTCTTATATCATAAGGGTGACCAACGACCTTCGTGTTTCATTGTTTTTCGATGTGAAGGATATTTGGAAGAAGGCTGAAAGGGAGGGAAGTGAAGACATTCTTCTACAGAGATTTGAGAGAGGTAGCATGGTCCCTCGCGTCCTGTATCCCGATCGAGGGCCCCTTCAGGATACCATGTATTATAAGATCTTCGGTGCCACTATCATCGGCACCAATGAAGGAGTCCATCGGATACTCGGAACTCGGGCCATTCAGATAAACATGCCTGATTCAACGCATCGATTTGAGGATGACGTAACACCCCAAGCAGCCCTTCCGCTGAAAGAAAGATTGGTCGCATTTCGGGCCCGGCAACTCGGTATCCCTCTCCCCGACGTCCAGAAACCCTCCCAAGGAAGGCTGGGCGATATCCTCAAGCCGATACTGCAAGTCATTAGACTGGTCAGGCCGGATCGCGAAGAGGCCCTGAATAGCATGGTCAAAATGCTTGAGGGAGAGAGACAGCTCGAAAAAGCCGAAAGCACTGAAGCCCAGATCCTCCAAGCCGTTTTGTCACTCAATAGCAAAGTGGAGAATGGGATACTGCCCATAAAGTCTATTGTTGAGGTCATTAACCAGGATAAACCAGAAAGGCAAAAACATACTTCTCAGATGGTCGGTAGACGACTTTCTGCTCTAGGGATTGGGAAGGCCAAAACCACTGCTGGAGCGTCAGCTATTATCTGGAACCAACGGCAATTGGAGCAAATTGCCGGCAAATACGGGTTGATAGAAACGTCAGTAACGCCAGTAACCTCAGTATATCCGGCACCAGATACCCAGGATACTGACCTTACTGAGGATACTGGGGTTTTATTCAGGAAATAGGCGGGGGGATTTTCCCAATGGAAGCCATTCAACTAAAGGCTCGTATTGATAGCCTTGATCCCGTTACCCACAAAGCTCTTCGGGAACGGCTGATCGCTCGCTATCGCCGGCTGACAGGCCAAGATTGTCCTGATCCTAAAGAGGGCGTGCAGGATGATCGCAACGCTGTGCC
>JAQVRW010000056.1 GCA_028700875.1 Candidatus Zixiibacteriota bacterium
CAGGATATTATAAATGGCCAGAGAATAAGCCGACCGTTCGGCGAGGATGAATTCTATGCGGGTGACGGCGTTGAAGGGATTGGGATAGTTTTGGGCCAGGGCGAAATTATTTGGCAACGGCAAATCGGGCCAATCCACTGCCGTCGCGGCCGATCCCTTCACCTTCAGAAGGTACAGGTCCGAGCCGCCCTCGGAATAGGAATAGGTGCTGCCGGCCATGAGAAAATTCCCCGCGCCGTCCACCCCCACCATCCGGCCGTAGTCGGATTCCGCGCCGCCATAGGCGGTATCCCATTCGATGCCGCCGACCGGATCGATCTTCACCAGATAGATATCGATTTTTCTGCCCCGGTTCGATTCGGTCGTGCCGGTCAGGACATAACCGCCGTCGACAGTGGGCGCCACCGAATAGGCGCGCTCCTCATAGGCATCGCCATAGAGGGCCTCCCATTCCTGCATTCCCGTGGAATCGATCTTGACCAGGTAGGCGTCATAATAATTCTGCCCGGCCGGCACGGTCGCGCCCGACAGGATGAAGCCGTTGTCGTTGGTCGGTTCGACGTCGTACCCGAGATCGGCGTGCTCCCCGCCATAGGTGGCGGTCCAGAGCGTGTCGCCGTTGGAATCAGTTCGCACGAGATAGATGCTGCTGTATCCGACGCCGAAAGAGCCGGTGTTGCCGATAGCGACGAAGCCGCCGTCGGATGTCACTCGTACCGCCGCACCCGACTCCCCGGCCGTTCCGCCGTAGGTTCTGGTCCAGAGCGTATCGCCGTTGCGGTCGGTTCGAATCAAATACAAGTCCCCGCCCTGCCCGAACGACATCGTCGTCCCGCAGACAATAAACCCGCTGTCGGCGGTCACCTGAACGGAATAGGCTTCTTCGTCGGAGACACCGCCGAAAGTCTTGATCCATTCCATGGTCCCATCGGATGATGTCTTGATCAGACAGATATCTCGTTTCCCGTTGCCCCAGGAGGCGGTATACCCGGCGATGATAAAACCACTGTCGGGAGTGACCTGCAGGTCGGTGCCGACATCGGCTCCGATTCCGCCATAGGTCCGCTCCCAGAAAATGTCGCCCGCCGAATCGAGTTTGACCAGATAGACATCATAGTCGCCGGCTCCCTGAGAGAACGTGGCTCCCACCATGGCATAGTCGCCGTTGGTCAGCATCCGGCAGGCATACCCGGTCTCGTTCAACCGGCCGCCGTGATGCACCGCCCAGAGGGAATCCTGGGCATAGATAGTGATGGGGAAAAGCACAACTCCGGCCAGAGTCGCCATCACGATCATCCATCGGAAGCGTTTTTTTGACATCCTGTCAGCCAAATCTTGCCGATCCTGTGCGAATTTTGAACAGCACTCACTGTCAGTATCGGACATTTCCCATACGCCTTTAGCCTTCCTGGGATATTTTTTGCCCCGCCTAAAAACGACCTGCCCAACTCGATGCCGGGCAAGGAGAAACAAAAAGATATAAGGGACGTTTCCCATGCATGCGACGCGGGGCCCATGAGGGACTTTTAACCTTATTTCGTCCATTGAGTTACAAGAATAGTTATGGGACGCCCTCCATATTTGGCGACGCGGCGGATCAAAAAATGTTTGAAAAATCTTCGTAATTGATTGTTGTCCAACATGTTGACCTGCGTGGCACCGGCCTTGCTCTCATACCCCTTGAAGCTTCATATGGAATGTTGGGAGTATTGTAATGAACAAAGGATTTTGGACTACACTCCTCATCGTCGCCGTTTGTGCGCTCTGGGTCGCGCCGACGGTCGAGGCCCAGGAACACGGTACGATTCAGGCGTTGGCCACGGTCGTGTCCAGCCTGAACGTATTGGGCGTAAATAACCTCAATTTCGGGACGGTAACGCCGGGATTGAACAAATCGGTCACCCGAACGACTATCGGCTTGGCCGGTGAATGGGAGATCACGGGGACCGTTTCGGCGGAAATCTCGCTCGATTTCACTTTGCCGGGCCAGCTCTATCTCGCCGATTCCAGCGCCACCATGACCGTGCTGTTTAACAGCACGGACGCCGCCTATGACGACGGCACCGGCGGTCAGGCGACGCCGACGGCGGTGATCGACCCGAATAGTCCCATGACAGCCCATCTGGGTATAGGTGGCCAGATGAACGTCTGGATCGGCGGGACGGTGCATCCGACCATCTCTCAGACCGGAGGAAACTACGCCGCCGATATCATTCTGACGGTGGCCTATACCGGAAGCTGAGCGAGGACACGGTGACGAAGCAACCAGCGAGGGGCCGAAAAATGACGGCTTGACAGAAAAGGAATACGCGGTATCTTGATTTTAGACCAGTATGGTCGGATCGGATACTGCGATGGGGGCATTTCGACGGTTACCACATGGCCTCGTTCCCGGCGTGATAATCGCCGGCTTTTTGGCGTTGTCGACGTTTTCAGCGCAGGCCGGAAACATTTCGGCCTCGGGGGCCATCTCCGCTGTCGCCAACGTGGAGTATCCGGTCGGAGTGGCCTTGATGGATGAACTTCAGATTCCGGAGATTGATTCCGACCGCGCCGAAATCGTTAACCTGGTCGAGAGAAGCGCCGACCTGCGTCTCCGGGCCGGTCGAATCCTGCTGTATTCTCCCTCACCTGAAATCTGTATCGAAATAACGACTGCCGACAACGCGGCTGTTCAATATGGGAACGCGCCTTTTCAACCAATGGCGGCGGTTTCCTCGGATGCAGGCGGAAATGAAGGTCCGCTTATCGACCTGTTGACTCTCACTCCTGCCGACATCCCGTCATCGCAATCGGTGTTGATCATCACCGTGATCCCAACAGGGTATTGACTGCCATTAAAGTTCAGAGTTGACTGAATCGGGCGCTTGGCCTAGGTTAATGCTGAGATTAATCGGGGAGATCACTGACGATGAAAACGGCCGCCGTAGTATCGTTATCGATGATTGTCGCCATACTGGCGCTGGCGCCGGAGGCGTTCGGGCAGAATATCACGGTTACCAACAATCTGGTTTTCGGCAATGTCTTTGCGGGCATTCCCAAGTCGGTGCCGAAAACCGATGCCGGGGCTGCGGCGGAGTTTTTTGTCAGCGGGGTGGCCGGAAACGAGGTAAGCGTGGAACTTACGCTGCCCACATATATGAATGCCGCCGGTTTGAACATGCAATTGGTCTTTTCCCAAACCGACTGCGCCATGGATTCCAGCGCCAGTCCGAACCAAAGCAATCCCGGATACAATAATCTTGACCCCTGGCATCCGATCACCTATCGGCTCGGTTCCACCGGGTTGACCATATGGCTGGGAGGAACGGCCATCCCGAAACCGGCTCAACGGCCCGGTAATTATTCCGCAACCATCGTGCTCACAGTGAGTTATACGGGGAACTAACCTCCGACCAATCTCCCCACTAACTTAGCGCAAATGACCTCCAATCAGAGTCGAATGCGACTCCGAAAACCTTTCCTATCTGTTGCCTCATATCAGATTAGACCGAATCGCGGGCACCAATTATCCGACCGGCGGGATTTCGTTTATCACACACGTTTGAAAGGCGGCGCCGTGTGAATGCCTTGCGGTAATCCCAAGGCATAGAAAAAGTATTGCACACCTGTAAAGAATTTGAACTGGATGTCGAATAAAGCACAAAGAAAGGGGAATAACGGTAAATGTGGGGACATTTTAGCACGTGACAAACGGAGTAGGCATGAGAAAGTCACAGGGAACATACAGGGCGCTAATGATGGTCATCGCCGTTGCGGTGGTGACTGTCATGGTACTGCCGTCGGCGGCCCGGTCGCAGGATGTGGCCGTAGGATCAGCGACCGCCACGGTTTTAGCTGCCCTGTCAGTGACCGCCACCCAGGCGCTTGCATTCGGCGACGTCTTCCAGGGAATTCCCAAATCGGTAGCCAACACGGATGCCGCCGCGGGGATTTTTACCATGAGCGGTACGGCCAACGCCGGAATTTCGCTCTACCTGGAACTGCCGGATTATTTGGTTTTAGCCGATGGTTCGGACCGCATGGTCATCGCTTTCAGCACCACCGACGCCTCAGTCGATACGACGGGGGGAGGCGATCCCACCGGGATGGTCGGCGGGGACGGATACCTGAACATAAATCCGTTCAGCCTGCCGGGCACCGCCAATCTGAGCAACCTCGGGGCGGCCAACATCTATCTGGGCGGCAGGGTTATTCCTACCGTGGATCAGAAGGCGGGCGCCTACAGCGGGGATATAGTGCTGACGGTCTCGTACAACGGGACATAATCAGACTGAAAAGACAACGAGAGCAACAGTGATAATGCTAGTCGCCGGGATCTTTCGGGATGCCGGTGGTAACTGAAGGAGAAGGATATGAGCAGATTTCTCGGTACCTTGCCGAAGCTGACATCGCTGGCAGCGGCGATACTGGTGCTCCTGGTCGGTCCGTCAATGGTCATGGCGCAAGACGTGGCCAACGGTACCGCCACAGCGACAGTATTAACCGCTTTGTCGGTGACCGCGACGGCGCCGTTGGCCTTTGGAAACGTCCTCCAGGGCGTCCCCAAATCGGTGGCCAAGACCGACGCGGCAGCGGGCATCTTTACGATCAACGGGGCGACTAACGCCGGCATAGCCATGTACATGCAGTTGCCCGATTACGTGGAATTGGCCGACGGCTCCGACCGGATGGTCATCGCCTTTGGCGTGACCGACTCCAACGTCGATACGACCGGTGGCGGGGATCCGACGGCGTTTGTCGCCGCCGACGGGTATGCGGACCAGGACCCGCACAATCTTCCCAGCGGAGCCAATCTGAGCGATGCAGGCGCCGCCAATATCTTCCTGGGCGGCCGGGTCGTGCCCACCGTGGATCAGACGGCGGGGGCCTATTCCGGTGAGATTATCTTGACCGTGGCCTATAACGGATCATAGTTTTACGATATCTCAGGCGATCGACTGATCGCCATGGCTCACCTCCTCTGCGGGACCGCTATGGATTGCGGCCCCGCAGAGGCGAATTGGAAACGACGGCAGACATAGGACGGCAATGATGAAAAGCAATACTTCCTTCCCCGGACGCCTGACCCCGATCGGGCTTCGGGGTGTTTTGTGTGCTCTCGCCCTTCTTCTTTTCCTGGTGCTGGACCTCAGCGCCGGCGTGTTGGTCGCTCCCACCGTAGTCATTCTCTCGGACAAGGAACGGACCGGCCGGATAACGATTCAAAACCCCACCGCCAAGCCCCGCGAAGTGGACATCTATTTCAGTTTCGGCCTGCCGGAATCGGACAGCCTCGGCGACGTCCGCATTTCCCTGCAGGATTCCAACGTCACCGATACCCGGTCGGCGCTCGACTGGATCAAGGCGTTTCCGCGGAAGGTTCTGCTGGCGCCCAACGGTTCGCAAGTGGTGCGGCTGGTGGCCAATCCCCCGGACAGCCTGCAACCGGGAGAATACTGGGCCCGGATCGTCATCCGCTCCCAGGATGGCGCGGCGGCGCTTCCTCTGGCCGGGGAGAATAACCAGATCACGACTAATCTGAACATGATCATGCAGACGGCGATCATGCTCAAGTACCGGACGGGAGAACTGACGGCCAAGCTGGAGCTGGCCGACGCTTCCGCCTTGCAGCGCGACTCGCTGATCGAGGTCATGCTGGACATGGCCAACCGGGGGAATGTCTCCTACGTGGGGATACTCACCTGCCGTCTGCTGGATGCCGGCAAAAAGGAAATCAGCCATAAGAAAATCGACCTGGCGGTTTATCGGGATATGAAACGGCGGATCAATCTGCCGTTTTTGCCCGGCGATTTCAAACCACCCTACCAGGTGGAGGTCCTGATCACCACCGAGGGGCGGCATGATATCGCCGACAAGGATATGATTTTCGGCAACATCATCAACCGCACGCTGGCGGTCCCCTAAAGGGGACGGACCACCAGGCGGGGAGCATGACCATGGAACGGTCTCGCACGACAAAACAGGGAGGACATCGCGGCGCCGGGTTTTCGGCGCTGGTCGTCCTGCTGTTACTGGTGACCTCAGGCGTTTTCGCGCAAAATGCCCCCGAAGAGATCGTCGTCGGATTCGAAATTCCCCGGTTGATGTCGACCGATATTTTCGTGCAGTACGACGGCCGGGCAGTCTACCTCCCGATCGCGGAATTGTTCCGCATTCTGGATTTCAACGTTACCTCGGATTTGAGCCGCCGCAGTTTCAGCGGTTTCACGTTCAACAAAAACGACCGCTTCGAGATCGATCTGGCCGACTCGCAGGTTACCGTGGGCAAACAGAAGTTTCCCCTGGCCGCAGGCGATTATCTGCTGGGCACGCACGACCTGTTTCTGCGGGTGGACCTGTTCCAAAAGCTGTTCGGCCTGCAGATGGAATTCGATTTTTCGCGGATGCGGGTGCTGCTGCCGTTGAACAAGGATTTTCCGGCTTATCAAAAACTTCAGAGGAAGCAGGCCCATGAAAAGCTGAAGACCGCGGAGGCGGCGTTGCGCGACGTGGAGACGCTTCCTTTCCGGCGGGCCTACCTGAGAGGCGGCGTGGCCGACTGGATGGTATCGGCCAACCCGGTCGGCTCCGGCCGGATACAATATTTCAATCTCAGCACGGGAGGCATGTTCCTCGGCGGAGATTTCAATGTCTCCGGCGGCGGCGACACCAAGACCGGCGTCGACACCCGTCAGATGAACTACAAGTGGCATTATTACTTCAGCGACAACAAGTACCTGACCCAGGCGGAAGTCGGCGATGTTTTCGCGGGCGGCGCGATCTCGCGCAGCCTGGAGGGGGTATTGCTGACCAACAAACCGCAGGTCCATCGCACCTATTTCCAGACCATCGAGCTGTCCAACAATATCGGCCGCGGCTGGGAAGTGGAACTGTATCTCGACAACCGGCTGGTCGATTTCACCCAGACCGATGAGAATGGTTATTATCATTTCAGCCTGGATATCTTCTATGGCGCCTCGCTGGTAACGCTCAAGATGTACGGCCCCAACGGCGAAATCCGGACGGAAAACAGCCATATCCGGATACCGTACACGCTCGTCCCCAAAGGGGAATTTGAATATACCATGGCCGCCGGACGGACCGCCAGTTATGAAGACCAGAAACCGTATGCCCAGTCGCATGTCTATTACGGCCTGACCCGCAAGGTCACCGCCGGAGTCAGCACCGATATTCCCTTGCAGTCAACGGATAAGGAAGAGCCGGTTATTGTCGGCGAACTCACGGTCCAACCATTGCAAAACCTGACGGTCAACGGCTTCTACGCTCCCAATCATGCCGCCAGCGGAGCGATCAATTTCAGCCAGCCCTCGCTTCTCAATTTGAGTGCTCAGATGACCCGGTATTATTCGAACCGGTTGTTGAATCGGCCGGACACGCTGCTTCAGAGCATCGTTTTCTCGGCCTCTTCCCCGCTGTCGATCCGCGGGCGGATGCTGGGACTGCGCGCCTATGTGGGAATCGACAAATCGCGTCATCAGACGGTCGTCAACGCCAATTATGGTTTCAGCACGACTGTCGCCGGGTTCCATTTCAACTACCTGGGAACATACAAACCGGAATCATTCGAACGCGGCCTGACCAGCCAGTTGTTGGTTTCGGCCGGGATGATCCGCTGGCTCCGGCCGCAGATTCGCGTCGATTACGATCATCAGTCCAACCAATTGTTGAAATACGGACTATATATCACCAAGCGTCTGTTCCGCACCGGCCAGGTGACATTCTCCTTTGAACGAAACGAGATGTCCAAAGCCAACATGATCATGGCGACGTTCAATATTATGAGTTCCTTCGCCAGTTTCACCTCGCGGATGGTCACCTCCGGCCATGAGGTCGGCATCAGCCAGACGCAACGGGGTTCAATCCGCTACGACCAGGAGACGAATGATGTCCGTTGCGACTACCGCAACGGCGTCGGCTTCGGCACGGCCGTGTTGAAACCGTTCCGGGACAGCAATTTCAATGGCACGTTGGACGAAGGCGAGGAGCTGATTCCGGGATTGAAGGCGAAAATCCGAGGCACCGGCGGCCAGATGGTCGGCCAGGATCGAAGCATCTATTATGACCGTCTCCGCCCCTATGACGAGTACATGGTTCAGATCGACGCCTACAGCCTCGACAATCCTCTGCTGAAACCCGCCCATGAGGGATACAAGGTTGCCTTCAACCCCAACGTGGTGACCGCCATCCAGGTGCCTATCGTCACCGCGGGCGAGATTACCGGCCAGGTCATTCGCAAGACACTCCTCAGCGAAAGCGGCCAGGGCGGAATCAAGATCGAGGTGGTCAACACCGCCAGTGAGGCCGTGACCGAGGTCACGACCTTCAGCAATGGCGAGTTTTATTATTTGGGCCTCGTACCGGGGCAATATCGAGCCTATGTCAAGCCGGAACAACTTTCGGCCTATGGTCTGGTCAGCGATCCGGCGCAGATTGAATTTGAGATGAAAGCCGTCGAAACCGGCGGTTCGGTCGGCGATATCAATTTCACGCTGGCGCCTCAGGCCCCGGCCGTCGAAACTCCCACGAAATAATCCGCAGGCGAATTTACTGCAATCCTTCGTACCCCACCCAGAGTCCGACGCAGTCGAACGGCGGGTGGGTTCAAGGGATAATGGCTTGGGAGCATCATCGCATCGAAAAATGGATTTGTGCCCGGCCGATGTCTACATCTGCCGGGGCGGTCTCCAGAGGGGCAGATGTGGACATCTGCCTCCCACAAATAAACCCACCCGTCGCCCGCCTTCGGCGGGCTGTGGGTGGGGCACCACGTTTTGACTGAAACAAATGACCCGCGCTATCTATCTTCGTTTATATCGCAGGTAATAGATGGCCCTTCCATCGTCACGCCATTTCTTTTCATAATAGGTCGCGTTGTACAGGGGAATCTCATCGGCGGCCGCGAAGTATGGCGCGCCGAGGCTTTGCAGAATAGGGATTTGCCCGGCATTGTCGGCCACCCAGGACGCATACGGCCAGAAATCGGTGGCGCAGTACAGCTCTCCCCCGACCTTGAGCAGACCGGCCAGGATGGTCATGAACTCGACCGACATCAACCGATGCGGGATATGCCTTCGTTTGGGCCATGGGTCGGGGAAAAGAACATACGCCTTCTCGAATGTTTCCGACGGAAAGATACGCGGCAGGACGACCCGGGCATTGCCTTGCATCAGGAGAACATTGGTCAGGCCCTTGCGTTCGATGCGCGGGACGAGCTTGTAGTAGCGGCCCTTGTCGAGATCGATAGCCACGATTTTCTTGTCGGGACATTGTGCGGCCGCATTGAGCATAAAATCCCCTCGTCCGGGGCCGATTTCGAGGATATCCCCGGTCGGCGCTCCGGGCCGGGCCGGATAAAACAGGACTTCCTTTTTCAGTTCGAATTCCAGCGGAAAGGACCGCATCGTCTGCCGCTCCCGTACTCGGTGTCAATCGTGAGGCCAATATACGACAATTGGTACTTTACGCCAATCGGGGATTATGTACAAAAAGCCGTGATTTAAGGTACTTCAGCTACGGCCCCCCCCCGAAGGCGAGCGCAGGGTGGATTCAAGGGTTCGTGGCTGAGAAGCGTCCCTGCATCGACATTTTGTGATGACTCAAGCGATGTTTATAGGGAATCAACTAGATTGACCTCCGTATACCCGGTGTGGAAAATGGTCGTCCCTGAAGAATCACGAAACGCCGACACGATACAACCGAGCCTCATGCGGTCATCTTCTTCGATAGGGAAACAGGAGGTTTGGTAGAGAATATCGTACCACGACCCCGGTGGTCCGCCGTTGACGAGCGGTTTGTCGGCGGCTATCCAATTGGCCCCGTGATCGCGGCTTTCCAGCAAAAGCACTCCGCGGGAGCATTGGGCCAGCACCACGGCGAATACCCGGTCAGGCGCCAGCGACCAAACCGACATATGAAAAGGACGGCAACTTTTCATATTATGCAACGTCACCGGCCCGCCATAGGCAAATATCGAATCGACGGACTTCGATGTGAACCGATAGAAGATGGACAGATCGGTGATTCCCGACACGCTGTCTTCCTGTACGGTGCAATACATGACGTATAATCCGCCCGTATCGATGACCATGGCCGGCGACATCCATTTGCCCAGATGAGTAATCTGTTTGGGGGATTCCCAATTGACCCCGTCCTTGCTTCTCTGCGAGAAGATGCCTGACATCGAGACCGCCCCGATGGTCCAGGTCGCGCGGTAATAGAGCAACAACCCGCCGTCAGGGGTTGCCAGCATTCCGGGGTCGGATAGATGCGTGGCGCGGCGACCGGTATGAATCGATGCCGCGCCGGCTCCGTTGGTGTCATAGAACGTTTCCTGGGTGCCGCGACGATAAACGTAAAGCGTATCGAAAACAAACCGCTCCGGAGTGATGACGGGGTTGCTGAACGTGTCCGCGGCCAAGGGCCCCCATTGGCTTGTCCAACCGTTTCTATTTTTGATATCGTTGGATACGTGTATGGTCGGGTTTTCCTCCGATTCGGTATGAATGAAAGGGGTCGTGACCAGCCAATATTTCCAGGGGGAAACGCGGCCCGAAGATCGAGGAAACCCGTCCGGGAAATATTGGATGCCGGGATGGACATGGCGCGAGGTATCCGAAGTCGGGGCAATCAACCTCCGTGCGCTCAGATTGAAGAACGTGTCCGGCGTCGCCGGATGAAAATCATCTATATGCCATCTGGTCCAAAAATCGCTCAGGCCACGGGTTTCGCTCTCTGTCGAATCAAGAGGGCCGCTCGAATCTCCTGCGAACGATTGCGCTCCCAGCATCAGCACGATCAGCACTAATATGATTTGCATGTCCCCTCGCTTGACCCCGGCGCTTCACCCCCATCCAAGCCGGATTTCGTCTCGGCAAAATACGTCACAGTACCTTGGCGGAAAGATATGCGGCAACATGTCGGGATGTCAATTACAACGGTGAGTTCTGTGGGCGGCAGATGTCCACATCTGCCCCAAATTATGTTATTCTCACAACTATGAATATTGCTTTGTGGGCGGTCCGCCCATGGCGGATCCTCGTCTGCCTCAATAAATATTTCTATTCCCGCGCCCATCCTGCGAAATCAACACTAGTTTGATGGTGATTACGAATCCGTCCCCTTTATCAGATGAAACCATCGCATTCTATACGTCTGGGTATTGGGTATTGGTCTGTCATGCTGAGCGAAGCGAAGCATCTCGGCGTTTCACGGGCTGAGACCCTTCGCTTCGCTCAGGGTGACAGGCCGGCCGGGCGGCCTGCCCTTCAGATGAAACCTGTAGCCCACCCAGAGTCCCCGCTGTGGCGGGGACGGCGGGTGGGGTTTTGCGGATGTGAGAGCGATACGAAGGGCGACGATATGACGCAAAACACCAAAAATAACAAGCCGAACCCATTTCCCGGCAAACGCATGCCATCCATGCCAGTCCAGCGGATTTTTTCCGTCTTTGGGACGCGAATCAGTGTAGCCCACCCAGAGTCCCCGCTGTGGCGGGGACGGCGGGTGGGGTTTTGCGGATGTGAGAGCGATACGAAGGGCGACGATATGACGCAAAACATCAAAAATAACAAGCCGAACCCATTTCCCGGCAACCGCGTGCCATCCATGCCAGTCCAGCGGATTTTTTCCGTCTTTGGGACGCGAATCAGTGTAGCCCACCCAGAGTCCCCGCTGTGGCGGGGACGGCGGGTGGGGTTCTGCGGATGTGAGAGCGATACGAAGGGCGACGATATG
>JAQVRW010000425.1 GCA_028700875.1 Candidatus Zixiibacteriota bacterium
ACTGCGCCAGAAGACCATTACCCCAGATCATGTGCACGAACGGGAAATAGACAAAGGTCAACCAGCCGACCAGGAACAGCAAATACGATCCAAAACGCACCCGGTTCGAAAAGGCGCCGGTTATCAGCGCCGGGGTGATGATGGCGAACATCATCTGATAGGCCATGAAGACGAATTCCGGAATATTCCCGGTGCCATAGGGAGAAGGGGTCGTCAACGTCACACCCATCAGGAAGGCCTTGTCGAGGTTGCCGATGATTCCGCCCACGCCGCCGCTGAAACAGAGCGAGTAGCCATAGGCCCACCAGATAATGGTGGTCACGCCCATGGAGACGAAACTCTGAATCATGATGGTCAAAACGTTCTTCCGCCCGACCAATCCTCCATAGAAAAAGGCCAGACCGGGGGTCATCAACATGACCAGGCTGGTCGCCACGAGCATAAAACCGGTATTGCCAGTATCAAACATCGGAATCCTCCTCACGAACCGAGATGTCGTTCAGGAACAGTTCTCGTACGGGGTCAAAGATACGGTTGTCCCGGCAATGACAGAATAGGGGGAATCCTGATATTCGACTACGAAATACCTTAGCGCGGAGGCTCAGGCGAAAATTCCAGAAATCGCGCGGAAGATCTCGTCGGTCCGGCGGCCAAGGGACATCTCCCGCGTCAATCCAGCGAGGTCAATCCCTGGCGAATGGCATATTTGGTCAATTCCGCGATGCTGTGGATATCCAGCTTGTCCATTATTTGTTTTCGATGGGTTTCTATTGTTTTGACGCTGATATGCAAATGCGCCGCCATCTCCTTGGTGGTCTTCCCTTCGGCCAACAATTGGAGCACCTCCCGTTCCCGTGAACTGAGGATGGAGAACGATGTGGCGGTTTGGCCTTTGGCCGTGGCGATGTACTGCTTGATAACGGCATCATTGATCTTCTGCGAAAGGAAGATGCCGTTTGCGGCGACCGTGCGGATGGCCGTCAGCAATTCCTCGAAAGCGGAATCCTTCAGCACATATCCGACCGCCCCCGATTTCAGCGATTCGATCACGAAATGATGGTCGGAATGCATGGAAAGCATGATGACCCTGATCGTGCCGTTTTGGGCCAGAAGTTTGCGGGTGGTTTCCATGCCGTTCAACCCTGGCATGGAAATATCCATGAGGATGATGTTGGGTTGCAACTCGATCGCGGCGGAGACCGTCGCTGGTCCGTCCTTGGTTTCGGCGACCACCTTGATGTCGGATTGCTTCTCCAGGAGCATGCGCAAACCGTCGCGAAATAGACGGTGGTCGTCGGCAATCAGCACTTTCAACATGCCGGCTCCCCGTGCGGTTCCACCGGTGCAACGAGCGTGATTTTGGTTCCGTTGCCCGGAGAAGAATGGATTTCCATCGATCCCCCCAGAAGATTGAAACGCTCTTTGATGTTGAACAGCCCGAACTTCGAGTCCTTTTCACAATCCTTCTCCAGGATGGCCGGATCGAACCCGCGCCCGTCGTCTTCTACCTGGACCATGACGCCGTCGCCGTCGCGACGCAGCGAAACGCGGATATGCCGGGCGTCGGCATGTTTGGCGGTATTCGTCAACAGTTCCTGAATGGACTTAAATAGGAACACCTCGGTTTTAGTGCCGATACGCCCGATATCCTTCGCGGCTTGCAGGGTGACGGCCATCTTGTGCTTCCGGCGAAACCTCTCCACCAGCCCGTCGATCGCCGCGGTCAGACCGAGTTCGTAGAGCGACGGCGGGCTTATCTCGAACGTCAGGCTGCGCGAATATTGAATCGTCTGCTCCAGCAGGGTGTTCATCTCGCTGATCTTGTCTTCGAATCCGCAGAAAATAGCATTACCCCGCAACTCCGCCAGATCCATCTTTATGAGCGCCAGCGCCTGTCCGATATGATCATGGAGATCCTCCGCGATCACGCGTCGTTCCCTGGCTTCGGCCAGACACAATTCCGTCGCCAACTGCTGCAACTGCTTTTGATACCGTTCGATTTTCTGTTCGGCTTGCCTATATTCGGCAATCCGTTCCTGAAGAGCCGTATTGGTCTTTTCCAGTTCGACAGTCCGGGCTTTCACCTGCGCCTCGAGGTCGTCGTGCGCATTCTGAAGCGCCTCATCGGCCAGTTTGTGTTGGAAATAAGAGCGGAGCATCTCGGCCAGCGAGTCGATAAGATCGCGCTCTTCCTTCAGGAAAGGCCCCTCATCGGCCAGGGGGCTTGATTCCAGGTAGAAAATCTCGATGGCACCCGTCTCTCCATTGCGGGCGGTGAAGGCGGCGGTCTGCTGCCAGACCGATTCCGCAAAGCCCGGACTGATTGCCTGCAGGCGCTGAAAACTGATCCTAGCCGCCGTAATTTCCGGATATTGCCAGGCCGAGGGCAAAAGAGCAGCTATTTCTTCCATAACCTCGACCGGCGGTTTGGTTTCGTCCTGAAGTATCCGGGCCGTCGTATGGAGGGCGGTCAGTTCCTTGACTCTTTCGCGGAGGTTGTGAAGAACGTCTGCAGTCATCGACACTCACTTTCGCCGGGAGGACAAGTCATCTCGCGATGTCCGTCGCGAATGTTTTCATATTAGTATAGCTGAAAGGCAGATCATAATCAAGCGTCGCTGGATTCGATGATTTCTCGCGGCGGGATTCCGGCCCCGTGAACGAACCCACAACCCGATGACATACAATGAGTAGCGATGTCCGTCCCGGCGCGCGCCGGAACATCATGGCGCCGTTTTTCGGAATGATACTGCCTCATCCGTCACCGCCGGATCGGCACGTAGCTTGAGGCCGGGAAGGGCGATTTCAGAACGGAATTGACCGCCAGCATTGGGGCGGCTATATTGACTTCCGAACGGGAGAATCAGTTCAGTTGATTCGGCTTCTTTCCCGTTGGAATAACCTTGCAAC
>JAQVRW010000057.1 GCA_028700875.1 Candidatus Zixiibacteriota bacterium
GTTGATGCAGGTCGGACACCCCCACAGCCCGCGTTCTATCGGATAGGGCGGACGCTGCCGGGGTTCGCCGATATATCCTTCGATCGACTTGATCAAGGCGGTTTCCTCGCCGCAGACGAAGGCGCCCGCGCCTTTCACCACCTCAATATCGAAGTCGATTCCGGTATCCATGATATTTTTGCCCAGAATGCCCAGGTCCCGCGCCTGCGTCAGGGCGATCAGGGTATGCTTGACCGCCAGCGGATATTCGCTGCGGACGTAGATGATCCCCTTGGTGGCCCCGATGGCGATACCGGCGATCAGCAACCCCTCGATGATGCCGTGGGGATTGCCCTCCAGAAGGCTGCGGTCCATGTACGCCCCGGGATCTCCCTCGTCGGCATTGCAGACCACATACTTCTGAATCTTGGCCCCGCGGCGCGATTTGCGGGCCAGGTCCCATTTCCGACCGGTCGGGAACCCGGCGCCCCCGCGCCCGCGAATGCCGGACGTGAGCACTTCCTGAACGATCCATTCCGGATCCTTGCGCAACAAAGCTTTTTCCAGGGCGGCGTATCCGCCGTTCTCGACATAACCGATGATCCGGATGGGATCGATTCTCATATTCGTCCCCAGGATCGTCCGCGTCTGTTTGCGGAAAAACGGAATGTCGTTCTGGCTGTGATACATCCGCCGGTCGCGGGGGTCTTTGTAGATAAGATCCTCGTCCACGTAACCGCCATAGGCGGCGTCGATCACCTTCGGCACGTCCTCCATCCGCAATTTGGGATACAGGTGACGGCCGGGTTCGACCACAATGAACGGGTCCATCTCACAAAATCCCTGACAACCGGTGATCCTGAGCGCCACCTTGTCCCGCAACCCTTTTTCGATCAGATGACGTTTGATGACGCGGATGATATCATTGGCGCCGCTGGCCTGGCCGCCGGTGCCGGCGCAAACCACCACCGTCGGCGTGTCATACTGTACGGACCGCTCACTCAGGATACGCCGGCGGAAGTTGACCAACTCCTCTACCGATGCAAGTCTTTTCATTTCACAATCTCCCTTGAATCTCGATTCAGCCGGCCGTCAGTCGAACGTGGTCCCGCCCAGATCGAGGATATGCCCTTTGCATGCGCGACGGGAACAAAACTGCACCACTCCCCCGCCCTTGACGATCATCGGAACCATCGGCGCGCCGCAATCGCCGCATTTGGCGCCGCCGGTTAGTTCCGCATGGCAAAACGGGCACGAGAGCTGGACAATCGCTTCCGGCGGAATCTCAAACTCCGACTCCGTGTGATAGCTGCCGTACATGCTCGACAACGCCATCCACCCGTGCAGAGCCCCGACTGAGGCCATCACGCGAATCGACGACCGACCGTCGATCACCCGCGAGGCGTCCATCAGGGTATGGTTGCAATGGGCGCAGCTGACATCGATGGGGAAAATGCGCGGATCGGTTTCCACCGGCACGTTATCCGCGCCGCTGCGGGCGCGCTCCAGAATCTCCTTGACCTGCGATGTCTTGACTTTCGGGAAATAGTGGCCGTCGACCACCACCACCGGGCCCAGCGCGCAGGCCCCCAGACAGTTGACCGTTTCCAGGGTAAATTCATTATCCGGAGTGGTTTCGCCGGATTTGACCCCCAATTGTTTCTGGACTTCTTCGGCAATGGCCGGCCCACCGCGCACGTGGCAGGCCGTTCCCAGGCAAACCGAGATCAGATGCTTCCCCCGCGGCTTCAAGCTGAAAGCCCGGTAAAACGTCGCCACCCCATAGACGTCGACCAAAGAGCGACCGGTCTTCTCGGCGACCAACTCCAAAGCCTCCTGGGGGAGATAACTGCAGTGATCCTGGATCTCCTCCAGCAGGGAAATCAATCCCCCCCGCTTGTTGCCTTGCCGTTCAATTATCCTCGAAACAGTTTCAGCAATGGTTTCAGGGCTCATTGTTCTCCTTCCGTTCCGCATGGACCATGCGTAAACAGGCTATCGTTTCGTTTATGTGTATTCCTGACAATGCCACACTCCACCGGCCGGACGCGGCAGGTTGCAGCCGTCGGCCCGTCCGCAATTGACACATAGTCCCGCCAACCGTTCGACCGACAACGGTTCGGCCGCTCTCGACCCACTCCGGACGAGGGCCGAAGGCCCGAGATTGACGGTGCGTTCCGTCGGAACCGCATACCCGTCGTATAGCTCGCAATGGATGATATCATACCCTCGTCGTCGGCGATGGACGCAATCCGGGGCGTTGTTGCAGGTCTGGCACGGTCCTTTCAAAGAACCGGTCGGACCATCCCGTCTGGTTTTGCGACCCGTATTCGATTTTCCGGATTTCGCCACGCCGTATCCCTCTGCCATCCTGCCCGGCGCCACATGTTACCGTCGCCGAAAAACCACGGGGAACCGACAGGGTATTCCCATGACGGGAGGAAACGCCCAATATCCATTTTTGGCCAGGAATTGAATCGGCAGGCACACTGATAGGTACAGACCGACCCTTACCCGTCATCATCCTCCATTGAACAGCAAAGCAAACGTTGTGCCGGTGAGATTTTCCCCGGCTAAACCTCTGGGAGAATTGGATTTCGCCAAAAGGGCCGGTTCGTTATCGATTGCTAATCATGCACTTGTGAAAAATATCACAAATAGCGGAAAAACCCGCTCTTCAAATCGACCGGTAACACTTTGGAGAAAAGTGGTGGGGAATTTTGAATCGGCGGGGAATTATTCCCCGGTCGTGAAGGCTATTCTTTGAGCTTCTCGCGGAGGGTTTTGCGGTCGATTCCCAGCAGCTCCGCCGCCCTGGTTTTGTTGCCGCCGACGGCCGCCAGCACTTCCCGGATATAGTCCCGCTCCACCTCCGCCAGCGGACGAGGGGATTTGGAGGACTTCGGCAGGGTCGATCGCATCAGGGTAGGCAGGTCGGGGGCGTCGATGATGTCGCTGTCGGCCATGACCACCAACCGCTGGATGATGTTTTCCAGCTCCCGAACATTCCCCGGCCAGAAATAACGGGTCAGGACCCGTAAGGCGTCATCGGAGAATTTAACCGGCGGTTTGTCGTATTCGCGGGCGAATTTGACGGCGAAATCATGGGCCAGAATCAGGATATCGTCCCCCCGCTCCCGCAACGGCGGCACGTTGATGGTGATGACGCTGAGCCGGAAAAAGAGGTCTTCGCGGAACGCCTCCCTCGCCACCAGCGTCTGCAGGTTTTTGTTGGTGGCGGCGACGATCCGAATGTCGACCTTGCGGGTGCGGCTGTCGCCGACCATGCCGACTTCCTTGTCCTGCAGGACGCGCAGGAGCTTCACCTGCATCGGCAGGCTGGTTTCGCTGATCTCATCGAGAAAGATGGTCCCGCCGTCGGCGGTCTGAAAGAATCCGGCACGGGATTCGATCGCCCCGGTGAAGGCTCCTCTGACATGCCCGAACAGCTCACTCTCCAGCAACCCCTCCGGGATGCCGCCGCAGTTGACCGGTACGAACGGCGCCGCGGCCCGTCGGCTGGTATAGTGTATCGCCCGCGCCACCAGCTCCTTGCCCGTCCCGCTTTCGCCCGTAATCAACACGGTGGCCGAGGTGGACGCGGCCTTCTCGATGGCCCGAAACACCTGATGCATCGCATCCGACCGCCCCACGATGCCAAACCGCACACTCTGGTCGCGGCTGGCGACGTCGCGGGCTGAGCGCCGCCCGACCACCCGCTTGGTGGCTTTCGCGACGGCCTCCATAAGAATCTCATCCGACACCGGCCCGGCCAGATAGTCACAAGCCCCGTACTGGACCGCCTCGACCGCGCCGCTTATCGAGGGATGGGCGGAAATGACGATGACTTCCGTATCCTTCAGGTTGTTGTGGACATACCGCACCAACCCGAGGCCGTTGAAATGGGGAAGATTGTGCCCGGTCATGACCAGATCGACGGCGGTCATTTCCAGCAGGCCGATCGCCTCATCACTTTCGGCCGCGGTCAGAACGCGGTACCCCCGCGAAGTCAGTTGGGCGGCGATGGCATCTCGCCGCTCCGAAGAATCATCAACAACCAGGATTGTCGCCAGTGATGTACTTTTGGTCATCGTCTATCTTGTTTCCGTTGCCGCCAATGTCGTCATCATGCGCCGGCGGCCTTCACTCTCAATACGCGTCCGGCCGAGATCGACCGACACCGATTATATATTTCCGGCGGCAGGTCATGCCGCCCGATGAATATCAGGTCTTTTCAAGCCATCCGTCCCCGCCGGGACGGACGGCATCGAAAGAATCAGAATCCTCTGGTGAACCCTTCCGGGATATCGAAGACGGCCGCATCCACGGGAACGACCTCGATCTTGGTCATATTCGAACGCAACGACACCACGGTCGTCAAGCCGTCCTCTCCCACCTGGCCCTTCATCAGCGCCTTCACCTGCTCCATCATGGCCGTCGCTTCCGAATCGTCGCCAGCTTCCCCCTCCATCTCTTTCCCCAGATCGACCGTCGTGGCCACCGTGACCTCCATCCGCACCGGGAAACCATTGAGTTTCTCGGCCGCATCGGCCAGCTGGCGGAGCTGCTTTTCCCCCTTGCCCAATATCTGGCTGACCATCTCCCCCTGCGAATAGGCGTTCTGGCCGGTCAGTTCGGACATCCGCTGGTAATGCTTGGTCAATTCGTCGTTTCCCGGCAGATCCTTGCCCACCCAGACCTCATACGTCATCCGGGTCCTGTCGCCGGGAGGGTTCAGAGAGACGCCTTCGGCCACCCCCTTGATGCCCTTACAGGCGAATCCGTTGATCGTGGACTCCGCCAGCGTGTCGATCGTAATCGTCCAGTTATACTCCTGGTCGGCCGTCGAATCACTCTCGGCTTGAGCCTCGCCGGCATCGGCCATCGCCTTCATGGTGGCGAGGGGATACTCGATGTATGTCTTGGTGGCCGGATTAAGCACCCACATGACCCCTTTATCCATGCGGCTGATGATGATATTCTCGGCCGTCTGCGTGGCCCCGGCCATCATCCCCTTGCCGGTACTGGTCACCGAGGTATGATCCATTTCCCCCTTGATTTTCTGGGTGACGACCATCTCCGTGCCGCCCATACCCATCGCGTCTATGACCGCCGTATGGGACAAAATAATATCCGCCGATACCGAGGAAGCGATTGCCAACACGAACGACAGTGTCAACATCGCGACAAGCTTTTTCATAATTTCTCCTTTTCGAGGCCCGAAACCGCCGTCAACATAGCAGGCCGGGGCGTGATAATCAAGGATTATTGCGGGCGGAGGTGGACCCTCCCGGACAGCGACAAATCATTGTACATCACCGTCGCGGATGCTATATTGGGGTCGACGCATTCACCGCCGCGAGAAAAGGAGCAGGCATCAACCCGACCGGAAGACAACCAACCCCCAGGTCCGAAATCCGGATCGTGATCGCCGATGAGCGCAAGCTGTTCCGACAGGGATTGATCGCGTTGTTCGCCACCGAATCCGGCATCCTGGTCGCCGGCGAGACCACCGATGGTTTGACGGCGGTGGAGCTGGCCGAAAGCAAGAAGCCGGATGTGGTGGTACTCAATGTCAATCTGCCCGGCTTGGACGGGATAAACGCCGGGCGCAAAATCCGCCGTTCGGCCTCGTCGCCGGAACTGGTTTTCCTCTCCACGCGTCACAACGAAGCCCAGATGCGGGAGGCGTTCCGAGTCGGCGGAAAGGCCTGGTTGCTCCAGGATTGCGACTTTCGGGAACTGGTCTTCGCCATACGCAAAGCGGCCGTCGGGGATTACTATCTCTCCGGTCCGGCCGGGTACGAAATGGTTCAGGGGTATGTCAATCCCGGCGACAACATCGAGGATACCGAAGGGATAATGACCCGCCGCGAGACCGAACTGGCCCGGCTTCTGGCCGAAGGGTATTCTACCAAAGAAGCGGCCGCGCGGCTCAATATCAGCGTCAAAACCGCCGAAACCCACCGGGCCGCCGTCATGAAGAAGCTTCGAGCAAAAAACGTGACCGATATTGTCAAGTATTGTATTCGCAACAAGCTAATTGAACCGTGAGCCTATCCCCCGCTAAGAAAAGAGTATTAATCAGGCAATAAATACAAGGTATTACCCACCAATCTACAAAATTATACTCATTGTGAAACAATTCACAAAGCGTATATTGCGTCGTCATATGCCGCCACCCAATTCGGGAAACGGCGCCCAAACTGCATGCGGTAACGAAGAAAGCGGAACCGAATATGCCGGTTGAGATTCAAAGACAATCAAACCACCCAAAACTGAGCGAACGAACCAAGGAGACATCGATGTCGGGGTATGTTGCGGAATTCATGGACTGGGTCCAGGCCAAAAATCCGGGCGAATCGGAATTTCTCACGGCGGTCGAGGAGATGGCGGAATCGGTGACGCCCGTGCTGGATAAACACCCTCAGTACCGCCGGGCCCGGATTCTGGAGCGCATCGTCGAACCGGAACGGGTCATCTTATTCCGCGCCCCGTGGGCCGACGACCAGGGAGTCATCCATGTCAACCGCGGCTATCGGGTCGAAATGAACAGCGCTATCGGCCCCTATGCCGGCGGATTGAGGTTTCATCCCACCGTCTGCCTGGGGATCGTGAAATTCCTGGCTTTCGAGCAGGTGTTCCGCAACAGCCTGACCACCCTGCCGATGGGGGGCGCTCATGGCGGCGCCGATTTCGACCCCAAGGGAAGAACCGATGATGAAGTGATGCGATTTTGCACCTCCTTCATGATGGGTCTCTATCCGCATCTCGGCGCGCATACCGACATTCTGGGAGCGGATATCGGCGTGGGGAATCGGGAGATCGGGTACCTGTTCGGCGCCTACAAGAAATTGCGCAATGAATTCGCGGGTGTTTTGACCGGCAAAGGACCGGCCTGGAGCGGATCGTTGATCCGGCCCGAAGCAACCGGCTATGGCGCGGTTTATTTCGCCGCCGAGATGCTGGCCACCCGGGGGGAAACGCTGGAAGGGAAAACCTGTCTGGTTTCCGGCGCCGGACGGATCGCCCAGTACACCATCGAAAAGATCATCGACCTGGGCGGCAAGGCGCTGTCTTTCTCCGACGCTCGCGGCTACGTTTTCGATCCCGCCGGGATCGATCGCGTCAAGCTGGCTTTCATCATGGACCTTCGCAATCAACGACGGGAGGATGTTCGGACCTATTGCGAAAAGTTTCCGGAGGCCTCCTATTTCCCGCTCGATGGCGACCAGCCGTTCAATCTTCTATGGAACCATAAAGCGCATTGCGCTTTCCCGGCGGCGACACAGCACGAGATAAATGCCGTCGACGCCACCAATCTGATCAAGAACGGCGTTCAGGTTGTTTCCGAAGGGGCGACCATGCCGACTTCGCCGGATGCGGTCCAAGTACTCCTCGAAAATCGAATCCTGTACGGTCCGGCCAAAGCCGCCAGCGTCGGCGGGGCCGCGGTGGCGGGATTGGAGATGGCCCAGAACAGCATGCGGTATTCCTGGTCGCGCGAGGAAGTCGACAACAAGCTGCACGGGATCATGAAAAACATTCATAAGGCCTGTTTGGAGGCATCCGAAACCTACGGCGTCCCCGGCAACTATGTCAGCGGCGCCGATATCGCCGGCTTCGTCAGGGTGGCCGACGCCATGATGGACCAGGGGTTGTTTGGATAGGACTCTACGGGACGATCACGCGGAAATCCTCTGGGTTGACCGTCCGCTTTCCTTCAACGATCAGCGCAATTCCAAACCGGGTATCATAGTCCGTGACCGGTCTGTTTCCCGACCCGCCGGGATGTCCCGCAGGGTGATGCCATCCACGCCGAGCCGCCACAACATTTGCCTTGACAAGCGCCCTCGATATGCGTTTAGATACAACCGGGTTCGGCAAAACCACACGACAACAGCTTTCAGAGTCGCCAAAAAGGAGGAAAGATCATGGATAGATTGACCTTTTGTACCTTCCTGATTTTCCTGTTCCTTCCCGCATGGGCGTCGGCCGGTGATACATCGTCGCCGCCGTTGACGGCTATCAACGTCCATTCGCTGGGGCCGGAACAGGTCGGTAATCTCCCGCCGGTGATTGTGCCGGTGGACAATCCGCAGACATCGGCCAAGATTCTCCTGGGCAAGAAGCTCTATTTTGACACCCGGTTGTCGGCCGACAACACCGTCAGTTGTGCCACCTGCCATGACCCGGCCCTGGGATGGTCGGACGCCGGGCCGACCAGCAAGGGGATTAAAAGCCAGTTGGGAGGACGGCGGGCGCCGCCGGTCGTCAATGCGGCTTATGCCCCTCTTCAATTCTGGGATGGACGGGCGCCTACCCTGGAAGAACAAGCCAAGGGGCCGATTGCCAATCCCATCGAGATGGGCAACACCCACCAGGTCATGATCAACACTCTCGAAGGCATCCAGGGGTACGAAGATGAGTTCAAAGCGGTCTTCGGGACTTCGCCGATCACCCTCGACCAGGTAGCCCAGGCAATCGCCGCCTATGAACGAACCGTCGTCACCACCGATTCCCCCTTCGACCGGTACGTGCGGGGCGACCAAGTGGCAATGACCGGCCTGGAGAAGAAGGGATTGGAGATATTCAACGGCAAAGGGCACTGCACCGCCTGTCACTGGGGCGGGTATTTCAGCGACGGCCGTTTCCACAACCTGGGCGTGGCGCCGGCCCCGGGAGCGACCCCTGATGAAGGCCGATACGCGATCACCAAAAATCCGCCTGACATGGGGGCGTTCAAGACCCCGACCGTGCGCGATGCCGCCAAACGACCGCCGTACCTGCATAATGGCACCGAGAAAACGCTCATGACGGTAATAGAACTGTATGACCGTGGCGGCGGAACCGAAGCGGCCAACCTCGATCCCCTGATGGTTCCATTGGGGCTGTCTGAGAAAGAGATGATCGCGCTGGAAGCCTTCATGAAACGGGCGATGGTGAGTCTTAACCCGAGCGTGGCCGACGAAAAACCGATCCCGGCCTCGGAATTTCCCAAATAAAGGAGCCGACCATGAAAAAGATCATATCCGTTTTCATCGTTCTGGCCGGCGTGCTTCTGATGCTTCCGGACACCAGCTCGGCCATCCCCGCGTTCGCCCGCAAATACGGGTTCAACTGCAATATGTGTCATACTGCGTTCACCAAGCTGAATGATTTCGGGCAAAGGGTCCGTCAGCACGGGTATCAGATTCCGGGGCAGGAGGGGTTCGAAAAGAACGTCTTCGCCACTCCGATCCCGCTGGCCATGCGAACCTCGATGGGTCTGGTGGTGGGCGGCAACGATTCGACCACCACATCCAGCTTCAACATCAACGGCCTGGATATCCTGGCCGCCGGCGTGCTGCATAAGAATATCTCGTTCCTGCTCATCTATACGCCGCGGATCGACGAGCCGGCCGGGGATTACACCGGTTCGAACAACGGCGCCAATCCCAGCCAGCTCGGCGCGCTGGAATCGGCCAGTCTGGTCTTCAGCAATCTGGTTCCGGACCTGCTCAATGTTCGCGTCGGACGGTTCGAACCGGCGTATCACGCCATCAGTTCGAAGCGAATCTATTACTTGATATCTCCCTTTGAAATTTATGCCTATGGCACCGGGAACAACAGCTTCGTCTTCGATGACAACCAGATGGGAATCGAAGTGACCGGGAATTCCCGCGTCGGATTCCATTACGCCGCCGGCGTGGTCAACGGCAACGGCCCCAATCCGGACAACAATAAAGGCAAAGACCTTTATCTGACCATGCATCAGATCATCGGCCGCGGCGAGGGTCAAAGCGCCGGGCAACGGATCGGCGTCTTCGGCTACTATGGCTGGCAACCGACGATTCTGGACAGCCTGATGGGGCCGATGGGGGAAAACGAAGGCGGCGGCAACAAAACGTTTTACCGCATCGGCGGGGATATCAGCCTCAATTGGCGGACATTCAATTTGCGGGCGTTGTTCATGCAGGGAATCGATGACAAGGCGCTCAACCCGCTCGATACCGCCGACGATTATGAATTCAACGGCGGGCTGGTCGAATTGGATTGGGCCGGATTGTACAACAACCGCCTGATCGCCTCGGCCATGGTCAACTGGGTCAATCCTCCTTGCGGGGACAATGACAAACAAGTTCTAGCCTATTCGGCCTTGATTCGGTACAATCTCGGCGACTGGACGGCGGTCAATGTCGCCCTTCACGCCGAGTATCTGCATCGCGAAATCGGCAAGGATAATCCATTCAAGGACGACATCGTCGCCTTGATGCTCGACTTCGCGTTCTAAATCGCGATCGGGAAATAGTCCTGAAGAAGCAACGGCCGGGTCATGCGACCCGGCCGTTATTGCCTTGATGAAACAGGACGGATATACTCCGCCGCCGTCTTAATATCTCCTGATTCGACTTAAGCCAGTTTGGCTTCAAGGACGATCTCGACTCCAGTTAGCGCCCGCGACACCGGACAGCCCGCCTTGGCCTCATTGGCATGCTTCAAAAAAGTCGCATTATCGATGCCGGGGACATGTCCTTCGGTGACCAGTTCGATCTTGGTGATCGTGAACCCGTCGCCGACTTTATCGATATGCACCTTGGCCTCGGTCTTGATGCTTTTCGGATTGAATCCGGCCTTGCTCAGTATGGCCGAGAAAGCCATCGAAAAACATCCGGCATGGGCCGCGCCGATCAATTCCTCGGGATTGGTCCCCTTGGCCTCCTCGAAGCGGGAACCGAATGAATAATTCCCGTGAAACGAACCGCTCCCCAGGGCCAGGCGCCCTCTCCCCTTCATCAAATCGCCTTCCCATACCGCTTCCGCTTTGCGTACCGGCATTGCATTCCTCCTTAAAACTGTATAGAACAAAAATCCATGAATCATTATATAATACGCAGAGATCGTCAGCACTGTTTGGATGATCTCCACCGGCCGCTCCGGGAACTCCCGCCGTGGCCGCCGGTATAAGCAGAAACCATCGAAAGGATGTCATCATGACGCCATCCCGCATGCCCTGTCTCTTGACGCTGGCCGTTGCGGCCATACTCGCCGTGGGCGCGCCAGTGCAAGCCCAGCCGGACGTCGTCTTCAATGATTATCTTGCGGCTTTAAAGGAGATGCGTTGGGGCGATGCCGAGCGGTATTGGCAACCCGAGGTCATAGAGAGATCACGACGCCTGGGAATCGTTTACACCGACGTCCCGGTCAAGTACGATTGCGCCTCCCCCTTGATGACGGCTCTGTCCGGGATCCAAAGCGGCGCGGTGCAGGTATCGGCGGCAGTCGCATCCCCGGACAGCGATACGACCCGTATCCTCGTTCGGATCATGTCGGCGACCGATAGCGTGACGGCGACATATTACGCCGAAAAAAGCTCTGCCGGTTGGCGGTTGACCTCGCCCCTCTATTTCTACTCGCACGGGTGGAAGATTCGCCGAACCGCCTATGCCGACATCTATTATTCCGATGAACGCTTGATAAACGATTATGCCTGCCGGGCGTTGGATGATTTTGTCGAAACCGCCGGGAAGGCTTTACGGCTGTCGCCGGATGATTTTGCCCGCTTAAAACGCGATCGAATCGACTACTTCCTCTGCGCCGGGGACGATATGCGCCGGTTGACCGGGTACGATGCCCAGGGCATGACCGACCTTCAGGTCGATGCCGTGGTTTCCCAAACCCTTCCCCACGAACACGAACTGACGCACCTGCTGATCAATTATCGGCTGCGGCAACTTCCCTTGTATTCCCTTCCCCTCATGCA
>JAQVRW010000426.1 GCA_028700875.1 Candidatus Zixiibacteriota bacterium
TTCCTATGAGTACTAAATAATATGTTTTCTTCACAGTCCACCATGCTCGTCACCGGCGGCGCCGGTTTTATCGGCTCGAACTTCATCCACTATCTGTTCCGGCAGCCGGACTTTGAGGGCTCCGTGGTCAATTTCGACAAGCTCACCTACGCCGGCAACCTGGAGAACCTTTCGGAGATAGAAGAACAATATGGCGGCAAGCGCTATTTATTTGAAAAGGGCGATATCTGCGATTCGGAAAAGGTTTCGGCTGTTTTTGCGAAATACGGCGTCGACACGGTCGTGAACTTTGCCGCCGAGTCGCACGTCGACCGTTCGATCCACGGCCCCGCTGAGTTCATCCAGACCAACATAGTCGGGACTTTCACCCTGCTAGAAGCGGCCAGGGCGTCCTGGGCCGGCAGGAAAGACGTCCTGTTTCATCATGTCTCCACCGACGAGGTGTTTGGCAGTTTGGGCGAAAGTGACTTTTTTCATGAAAACACTTCCTACGACCCGCGCAGCCCCTATTCGGCATCCAAGGCCGCTTCCGATCATTTGGTTTCCGCCTATTTCCACACCTACGGCCTGCCGGTGACGATCTCCAATTGCTCCAACAACTATGGCCCCTACCATTTTCCCGAGAAATTGATTCCACTGATGATCCTGAATATGCAGGAAGAAAAGCTGCTGCCGGTTTATGGTGATGGCAAGAATATTCGCGACTGGCTTTTTGTCGAGGACCATTGCAGCGCGATTTATGCCATCTTGAAAAAAGGACAGCGTGGGGAGACCTACAACATCGGCGGTGAGAACGAATGGACAAATATAAACTTGGTCAATCGGCTCTGTGAAATTGTGGCTGAAAAGAAAAGCAAGCCCAAAGATCATTATAAAAAGCTGATCAACTATGTCAACGACCGTCCCGGCCATGACCGCCGCTACGCCATAAACTGCGACAAGATCAAGAATGAGTTGGGCTGGAAGCGATCGGTCACGTTTGAAGAAGGGTTGGACAGGACGGTTTCCTGGTATCTGGCCAATCTGCAATGGATAGATCGTGTGAAGAGCGGGGCCTATCGGCAGTGGATCGAGAAAAACTATGAGGCAAGGTGAGCCTAAACTGGATCCATGGATTGAAACATAATCAGTCGGGGAGATGATAATGGATAAGCTAAACTCTGATTCGGGATCCCGGACCGCGCCCGCCTCCATCCTGGTTCTGGGTTGCGAGGGAATGCTGGGCCACAAGATGTTCCAAACTTTAGCCGCCTGTTTCCCCGGGACCAGGGGGACGATTTTCGGAGCCCTGTCCGAGCGCTTCTACGGTTCCATCCCGCTGTTTGCTCCAGACCGGATCATTGAGCGCGTCAATGTGATGGATTTCACCGCGTTGCGCGAAACGCTGGTGAAAGCCAGGCCCGATTACATAATCAACTGCATCGGCATCGTCAAACAGCGCGAAGAGGCTAGTGCCGCCATCCCCAGTATCACCATCAATTCACTGCTGCCGCACTTGTTGGCCGCATGGGCGGCAGCGTGGAGCGGGCGATTGATCCATTTTTCCACCGACTGCGTGTTTTCGGGCAAAAAAGGGGGGTACAGCGAGGCGGATCCTTCCGATGCCGAGGACCTGTATGGCAAGTCGAAATTTTTGGGTGAGGTCATCGGCGCTGCCAATGCGCTGACCCTACGCACCTCGATCATCGGCCGTGAGCTGGCCCATTTCCAATCCCTGCTGGAGTGGTTCTTGGCCCAGGGGGGAAAACAGGTCAAGGGCTTCCGCCGGGTCATCTATGCGGGGGTCACAACCAATTATATTTCCGAACTGGTCATGAAACTGATAATGAAGCATCCCGGGTTGTCGGGGCTTTTCCAGGTGACGGCCCCTGCCATCAGCAAGCATGACCTGCTCTGCCGCCTGCGCACCGCATATGACCTTGACGTTGAGATCATTCCTGACGACAGGGAAGTGTCCGACCGCTCCATGACCGGCGAACGCTTCCTGCGGGCGACCGGCTTTTCCGAGCCCACCTGGGACGATTTGATCGGTCAGCTTGCGGCGGATGCCACACCCTACGAAATGTGGTTAAAGGAGAAACGAGATGTTTAAAGGCAAGACCCTGCTCATAACCGGCGGCACGGGAACCTTTGGCAATGCCGTTGTCAAGCGGTTTCTCAAGACCGAGATCCGGGAGATCCGCATATTCAGCCGCGACGAGAAGAAGCAGGAAGACCAGCGCCTGTATTACAAGAGCCCGAAGTTGCGATTCTACATCGGGGACGTGCGGGCGCCCGCGAGCATTGCCGGCGCCATGAACGGCGTCGATTACGTGTTTCACGCCGCCGCCCTGAAGCAGGTCCCGTCCTGCGAGTTTTTCCCCATGGAGGCCTTGTACACCAATACCATCGGAGCGGAGAACATCCTGGCGGCCTCGGTCGCCCATGGCGTGAAGAAAGTCATTGTCCTGAGCACCGACAAGGCGGTCTATCCCATCAATGCCATGGGACTGTCCAAGTCCCTCATGGAGAAGGTCATGATTGCCAAGGCACGGCAGATCCGGGATGACCGCACCATCCTGTGCGGCACGCGCTACGGCAATGTCATGGCTTCACGCGGTTCGGTCATCCCGCTGTTCATCGAGTTGATCAAGACCGGCAAACCGCTGACCGTCACCGATCCCGAAATGACCCGCTTCATGATGTCGATCGACGACGCCTTGGATCTCGTTCTCTATGCTTTCAATCATGGCCGGCCAGGCGACATGTTCGTGCAGAAGTCTCCGGCCGCGACCATCGAAACATTGGCGCTGGCGCTGAAGCAGGTGTTCCATGCCGGCAATCCGCTTACGATCATCGGCACCCGGCACGGCGAAAAGCGTCATGAAACGCTATTGACGCGCGAGGAGAT
>JAQVRW010000427.1 GCA_028700875.1 Candidatus Zixiibacteriota bacterium
CCACCACCACCGGCCCCTATGCCACCTCCGAGATCGCGAAGGCTTTCCCCGGCCGGCCGATGGTCTTCGCCACGGTCATCAATCCCCAGGCTTCGGGATTCGTCGCCTCGATGGACAGGCCGGGAGGACGCATGACCGGGGCCGCCCTGGATATTCCCGCCGATATCCAGTTCAAGTATTTCCAGCGCGTGGTGGGAACGATCAAGCGTATCGGCGTCCTGTATTCCTCGGAAACCGAAAACGTCATCGCCCAGGCCGCCATCGCGGCCAAACAACTGGGCCTCAAGCTGGTCTCGATGCGGGTGGAAAGCGAAAAGGAAATCCCCGGCGCCATCGATTCCTTGTGCCGGATCACCGATGTACTCTGGTCGGTGGCCGACCAGAAAATCTACACCCCCCAGTCCACCAAGCATATCATCCTCCAGACGCTGCGCAACCAGGTTCCCATGATGGCGTTTTCGCAGACGCTGGTCGAGGCCGGGGGGCTTTTTACTCTGGATTTCGATTTCAAGGATATCGGCCGGCAGGCCGGGGAGATCGCCGTCCGCGTCCTGCGGGGAACCAACCCCGCCGAGATCCCCGTCGCCACGCCCGGTATCATCTACTTCAAATATAATGAGAAGACCGCCCAACGAATAAAGGTGGTCATTCCCGATGACTTGCTGGCCGTAGCCAAGGAGGTGATCAAGTGAACCTCCTCGGGCGGTTTAACAATCTCAGCCTGCGGGCGAAATTCGTCACCATCATTTCGCTCTTCATCGTGGCCAGCTGCGCGTTGGTGTCCACCTACCTGATCTCCAAGCATATCGAGGCGGCCGAACAGGGTTTGATCAAAAAAGGTTCGGCCCTGATCAAAGTTCTGGCCACCAATTGCGAATACGGCACCGCCATCGAAAACGAGGCCGTCCTGGACGAGTTGATCAGCGCCACCGGCCAGGCAGACGATATCATCTACATCATGGTGCAGAACCTGAATGGCGATATCCTGGCCTCCGAAGCGATGCGCGATGACCTGGAATTGCAGTCCCTGCCGCCGGTAAAGGTCGGCGAAAACCTGCAAGTCCGCCGGATGACTCAGCCGGGAATCGACGAATACTTCTATGAACTCACGTACCCGGTCGTCACCAGCCGGGGAATCGTCTCCCGCGAAACGCTGGGAACGGTCGGCAAATCGCGCGGCAAAGTCGTCACGGAAGTCATCGGTTCCGTGCGCCTGGGAATCTCCGTATCGGCCACGTTCGCCGAGGCGATCTAGAGTATCCGGGCGGCGATCATCATCGTCCTGTTGGTGATGGGCGTGACGATTTTGTTGTTGTTCAGCTTCGTCAGGATCGTGGTCAAACCGCTGGAAAAACTGGTTGGCGCAGCGGAGAAGATCGCCCAGGGAGATTTGTCGCTGGAAATCAGCGTGGATCGCCACGATGAAATCGGCCAGCTGGCCTCGGCTTTCGACAGCATGGTCGGCTCGCTCAAAGACTCCCGCAAGGAGATCGAAAACTACAATCGGACGCTGGAAGAAAAGATCATCGAACGGACCAAGGAACTGGAGCAAGCCCAAACCCAGCTGGTCCAGTCGGAAAAGATGGCCGCGGTCGGTCAGTTGTCGGCCGGCGTTGCCCACGAATTGAACAATCCCCTGGGCGGAATCCTGGGATATGCCCAGTATACCCTGGAAAAAATGGACAATAAACCGTTCGCCCAATTGACCGAAAAAGATTTTGAATCCTATAAAAAGCATCTTCGGGATATCGAGGCCCAATCCCGCCGGTGCAAAACGATCGTTCAGAACCTCCTCAAGTTCTCGCGGTCGTCCTCCAAGATCGACCTGGCCGAAGTGGACGTCAATGGCGCTCTGGTGGAGACCATTACCCTCATCGAACACCAGATGACCATGTATAAGGTCAAGCTGACCACCGACTTCCAGGAGGGCATCCCCCCCCTGCGGGCTAATGCCGGCATGTTGCAGCAGGTCTTCACCAATATCATCATCAACGCCCTGCACGCCATGCCCGACGGCGGCGATCTGATCATCTCCACCCGCCATTCCCCGGGTCTGGGCGAATTTTCCGGGGCCGTGGAAATCAGTTTCACCGACACCGGGTGCGGCATTGCGGCCGAAATCCAGAAGAACATCTTCGAGCCGTTCTTCACGACCAAGGCCATCGGCAAGGGTACCGGACTGGGATTGTCGGTCAGTTACGGAATCATCAAGGAACACGGCGGCGAAATCAAGGTGGAATCGGTGGTTGGGTGCGGGACGACCTTCGTCATCATCCTGCCGCTGGAGAAAACCCCATCGCCGGCCGATACATTGGATAGTAACCGCCGGGAATTTACGGGAGAACAGGTCTGACCATGGCGCAGGACGGACGCATACTTGTCGCCGATGATGAATCCATCATCCGGGAATTCGTCGCCGAAGTGTTGGAAGAATACGAGGTCATCCATGCCGTGGACGGTCAGGATGCGATCGATAAGATCCCGGACGTAAAACCGGATTTGATCATCACCGACATCAAGATGCCGGTCAAAGGGGGAAACGAGGTCATCAAATTCGCCAAACGGTTCGACTCCCGCATTCCCGTCATCGTTATCACCGGCTACACCTCACTGGACATCGCCAACGAATGCGTTCGGCTGGGCGCCGACGGTTTTCTTTCCAAACCGTTCACCATCGCCCAGCTCAGGGAAGAAGTGAGCCGTTGCATCGAGGGACATCATGGGTCGGCATGAACCTGACAGCCGGGGCAACCCCGCCGCAGGTCGAATTCTGGTTATCGACGATTCGCCGGGCATTCGGGATATGCTCGTGGAAGTCCTGACCGACGACGGCTCTATCGTGGATACCGCCGTGGACGGCCAGGCCGGCGGCGATCTGGCCC
>JAQVRW010000428.1 GCA_028700875.1 Candidatus Zixiibacteriota bacterium
CGCGGCCAGACTGCGCGAGAGAGGAGTGAACTGGCAAAACAGCTCCGCCATGGCCACATCTTTGACGAACAAAGCCGACCGTTCGGCCTCCGGGCGTCCCTTGATGCGATTGACGACCGCGGGGGCGGAATCGGAATCGGCGCGGATCGCCAGGCCGTACTGGGTTTCGGTCGGGATCACGACCGCCAGTCCCTCGGTGAGCGCATCGACGACCGCCGCGATGGCGGTATCATCGGGTGCGGCCGGGTTGCAGGTGATGACCCGGCTCACGGACGCACTCCTTCATCGACCGGAATATTGGGGTCCGGGATAAGGGGGGCGATTCCAATCGTGTCCTGAGGAAGGATCGGTTGGTCTAAAATGTCGAGCGACGGCGGTTGCACGGTTTTCTTGATCGCCCGGGCGACCCAGGCGTTGGGGTAGCCGATGGAACGAATGCTCTCGACCATCTGTTCGGCGTCGGTCCGCGTGGGAAAATCGCCCACCCGCAGACGGTAATAGGGGACTTCGTAATCGACATGTATCGGCAGAGAAAAAAGTTCCTTCGCTATGGCCAGCTCCCGGTTGGCCTCGCCATACAGACGGGAGGTGAAAATCTCCACCCGGAAGACCTCGATCGGGCCGGTGATGGAATCGACGCGGGCCGAATCGCGCGCGGTTGCGGCCCGACCCGGACGAACGGTCCGAATCGGGTAGGTTTCCGGGACGATTTCGCGGTCGGCGGAGGTAGCCAACGGGTCAAATGCGATCGTCGCCGCGGGCTGTTTCTCCTCCGGATGGCGCGAAAAAAACTTCGCGGGAGAGCACGCGGCGACCACCAGGGCCAAACCGAGTATGTACAGGGGAACCGCTTTCATCAGAGATATTTTTTCAGATCCTCATCCGCGGCCATCTTGGCCAAAAGATCTTTCAGTTGACCCAGCTGGGTCTTGTGGGCCACCAGCACGACCTCGCCGACCTTGGCGATCACGACATCCGAGATGCCCACGGCGGCGATGATGCCGTCGCCCGCGTTGTACAGGGTCGACTCGAACGTGTCCAGGGTCACCGTCCGGCCGACGACCACGTTGTTGTCGCGGTCGGTCGGTTTGAACCGTTGCAGCGACAGCCAGCTCCCGACGTCGTCCCAGAGGAAATCGCCCTTGAGCGTCAGGACGTTGTCGGCTTCCTCCAGAACGGCGTAGTCGATGGATATCGCTTCTGCTTCGTTATACAATTTATCCCGGGCTTTTTCTTCATTGGCCGTGCCGATAGATTCGGAATATTCCATCAATTGGGCGTGCATTTCCGGCTGGCAATAGAGCATGGCGTTCAAAATCGTCTTGGCCGACCAGATGAACATCCCGGAGTTCCACAGATGGCGGCGGTCGTGGTAATACTGTTGCGCTACTACCGGTCGGGGTTTTTCCTTGAACGCGGCCACGCGGCAGACGGTGACGCCGTCCACCTGCCACTGCTCGTCGCCCAACTCGATATAACCGTACCCGGTTTCGGTCCGGGTCGGGACAATCCCGATGGTGATGAGATGATTGTCCTCGGAGGCCAGCTTGACTCCGGCCTTGAAGACCTCGACCATCTTTTCCGCCGGTTCGATCAGATGATCGGCCGACAGCACGATCATGATCGCTTCGGGGTCTCGTTTCATCAGATGCACGGCGGCATAGCCGATCGCCAGACAGGTGTTGCGGCCGACCGGCTCCGGCAGGAGACTCTGCGGCCCCAGCATGTGACAGGTTTCCAAGATGGCTTTCGAGATGCCCGTGCCGGCGACGATGACGATCCGTTCCGGCGGAATGTATTGCCCGACGCGGTCGATGGTGACACCCAACATGCTTTTGTCGGATGTCAGCGGCAGGAGCTGTTTGGGACGGGATTCACTGGACAACGGCCAGAAACGTTCCCCTTTTCCCCCGGCCATGATTACGGCATAAATCACTGATGGGCTTCTCCTTATTTCAGGTACGGCGAAGTCGCCAAACAATGATAATACGGCCGTCGGCAGGCGGTGTCAAGCAAACTTTATGCTATGGCGGCATTTGGAGTTAGGGCGAACGGCGGCATGGGGTTTGGCGGTGTTTTTTGGTTCGATTTTTGACCCGCGCGCGGCCCTTTTTCCAGGATCGCACGGCGGCCGATATAAACCGTCACAAATTGCCTGTCCGGGCCGGAAAGATGTTGACAAATCTGTCTTCTTTTGTATGATATAACCGACACCGACCCTCGGGCGGGCTTTGGCCCATACCTTGGGCGCCGATGAATACACAGATATATTTGTAGCGACGCGCGCGTTTCATTACTTGCCGAATGTCTTTTTGCAGGGGGAAGGCGGTATGCGATACCTGACTATGTTCGTTTGTCTGTTGGCGCTGATCGCCATGTTTTATCCCTTTTCAAGTGTACATGCTGAACTCATCTTCACCTATCGTATCGATTGCCCTGTGGGCAGTAGACCACGCGCTCTTTATGCGGCTGATTACGATGGTAATGGGTGGATCGATTTAGCCACTGCCAACTCAAATTCCAATACGGTGTCAATTTTGCTGAACAATGGTAATGGGTCATTCCAATCAGCTGTTGATTATCCATCGGACATAATGCCTCATGGTCTATTTTCAGCGGATTATGACCGTGATGGAGATATGGATTTGGCAATTGCAAATGGTAACTCCAACAGTGTTTCCATTCTCTTCAATACGGGAGATGGCACCTTCGTGCAAGGGGGCACGTATGAGGTCGGTCAGACGCCCCTGGGGATTACGGGTGGAGATTTTGACGGTGATGGCGATGTAGACTTGGTTACGGCTAATGATGACGCCGACAATATATCGTTTTTGCGAAATAATGGTGACGGCACATTTGGCGGGGCAGTCAAC